>DATAIN010000679.1:0-2785 GCA_036262635.1 Gemmatimonadaceae bacterium
GGGGATCATCTCCACGAACTGCGAGGGAAGGAGCCGCGTTCCCTGCAGCTGGATCTGGAAGGTCTCCGCCGCCGCGAAGAGCAGGCAGGCGACCGCGACGCGCTTCGGCTCCCACCGCCCGAAGATCGTCGCCGCGAGGGCGATGAAGCCGCGCCCCGCCGTCATCTGATCGGTGAACTGGTGCTGGTCGAGCGCGAGGTAGACCCCGCCTAACGCGGCGAGCACTCCGCTCAGTGCCACCGCGACGTACCGCGTCCGCTCGACGTTCACGCCGACCGACGCCGCGGCCTCGGGGTGCTCGCCGATCGCGCGCACCCGCAGCCCGAACGCCGTCCGCGCGAGCAGCCAGCCGACGAGGACGAAGGCGATCACCCCCACCCACACCAGCGGGTTGCCCACGAGCGCGCGGAAGCCGCTTCCCGTCGCGCCGCCGAAGCTCGGCACGCGCGGCGAGTTCGATGAGCTGTCGTAGAGCAGCCGCAGGAAGAAGCGCGTCAGCCCGACGACCAGCAGGTTGATCGCGACGCCGGTCACCACCTGGTTCGCGCGGAACTTCATCGCCGCCGCGGCATAGAGCAGCGCGAGCAGCGCGCCCGCGAGCATCCCGACCAGTGCGCCGATCACCGGGCTCCCCGTGCTCAGCGCTCCCACCGCCGCGCCGAAGGCGCCGCCGAGCATGTACCCCTCGAGCGTCAGCGCGATGAGTCCCGCGCGCTCCGACATCACCCCACCCGCCGCCGCGAGCAGGTAGGGGATTGCGATGCGCAGCGTCTGGACGATGAAGGCGAGCACGATCATGTGGGCGCCCCCTTCCGCGCCGATACCGAGCGCACCGCCGCCTTCGCGCTCTCGCGGATGCTGTGGCGCACCGTCGGCACCGCCGTCGCCACGGCGAGGATCACCACCGCCTGCAGCACGTCCACCATCTGCTTCGGCACGAGCGCGTTCACCGCGAGTCCGCCCTGCGAGAGCGTCGCGAAGAGCAGCGCCGCGATCACGACGCCCCACGGGTTGTTCCGCCCGACCAGCGCCACCGCGATGCCGAGGAATCCCGACCCGGTCGCGAATCCCTCCTCGTAGTAGTGCTTGTAGCCGAGGACGAAGTTGATCCCGCCGAGCCCCGCGAGCGCGCCGGAGAGAGTCAGCGCGCGGAAGCGCACGCCCGCGACGTCCACCCCGCCGTATTCCGCGGCGTCCGGCTGCAAGCCGACCGCGCGCAGCTCGTAGCCGCGCCGCGTCCGGAAGAGATAGAAGCTCGTCGCCGCGGCGGCCGCGAGCGCGACGAGCAGCGTCACGTTCGCCGCCGAGCCGTGGAAGACCGACCAGATGTCGGCCAGCCGCGTCGCGCCCCCCGTGCGGATCTCCGCGGTGTGCAGCGACTCGGGCACCGCGAGGTGCGCCGAGATGATCCAGCCGAGCAGCGCGAGCACGACGAAGTTCAGCATGATCGTCGTGATCACCTCGTGCGCGCCGAAGCGCGCGCGGAGATACCCCGGCACCGCGCCGACCGCGCCCCCTCCCGCCGCCGCTCCGATCGCGCAGAGCATACCTGCGACGATCGCCGGCGTCGCCGCCGGCAGCGCCAGCCCGATCACCGCCGCGACGAAGCCACCCGCCGCGAGCTGCCCCTCGGCGCCGATGTTGAACAGCCCGGCGCGGATGCCTAACGCGACGGCGAGCCCCGTGAAGGTGAGCGTCGTCGCCTTGTACAGCACCTGGCCGATCCCGTAGGCGTTCCCCCACGTCCCCTCGATCAGCAGCCGGTACACCGCCGCCGGCGACTGCCCGAAGGTGAGGATCAGCAGGTCCCCGACGACGATCGCGACGAGCAGCGCGACGATCGGCGGGAGCAGCGCCTCGGCGATCCCCGCACGCTCCTCGCGGCGCACCTCGACCGGGTGGACGCTCGCCGCGTCGGCGGCGCCGTTCTCGATGGCGGGACTGGTCATCCGCTCCGTCAGGCCACGCGCGCCGGTGTGCCGGCCGCGCCGGTCATGTACGGGCCGAGCACCTCGGGGCTCGCCTCGCTCCGCGGCAGCAGGGCGACGATCCGCCCCCCGTACATCACCGCGATGCGATCGGAGAGCGCGAGCACCTCGGCGAGATCCGCCGAGACGAGCACGACCGCCTTCCCCTCCGCCTTCGCGCGGCGGATCCGCTCGTGGATGAACTCGATCGCCCCGACGTCGACGCCGCGCGTCGGCTGCGCGGCGAGCAATACGGTGAAGTCGCGGCCCATCTCCCGCGCGACGACGACCTTCTGCTGGTTGCCGCCGGAGAGCGCGCGCGCCGGAAGCTTCGGGTCGGCGGGACGGATGTCGAACTCGCCGATGCGCGTGCGCGCGTGCTCCTCGATCCGCGCCGCGTCGAGGCGGAGCCCACGCGTATAGTGGTGCTGGCGCCCGAGCACGAGGTTGTCGGCGATGCTGTAGTCGAGCACGAGCCCGCGGCGGTGGCGGTCCTCGGGGACGTGCGAGAGCCCCGCGTCCCCCCGCTCGCGCACGCTCAGCGCCGCGATGTCGTGGCCGGCGACGTGAATGGACCCGGCGGCGAGCGGCGTCAGCCCGGCGATCGCCTCGATGAGCTCCGTCTGCCCGTTCCCCTCGACACCGGCGATGCCGAGGATCTCCCCCGGCGCGACGCTCAGCGTGACGTCGTCGACGACACCGGCGCGGCGCGGCCCGTCGACGCGCACGTTGCGCAGCTCGAGCAGCGCCCCGCTCGCCGCGGGTGCCGCAGCAGCCGCCGGACCGCGTGCGTCGAGGGCGAGGGCGACGTCGCGCCC
>DATAIN010000680.1:0-1668 GCA_036262635.1 Gemmatimonadaceae bacterium
CCCGTCCCCACCCCGTCCCCAATCGAAAGATCACGACCGCCGCGCGCTTCGTCTGCACCGGCAGCATGCGCAGGTCCGCCGTTTCCCCCTCGCTGTGATCGTCGTGCCCCGACAGCCCCACCCCGTCGATCTTCATCGGGACGAGCGACGCGATGAAGGCGATGTCGGCCGCGCCGGCACGCGAGGGATCGACCGCCGTCATCGGAAACACACCGACGTCGCGGCTCGCGCGATCGTACATCGCGAGCAGCCGCCGATTTCCGACGCTCGGCGCCATCGGCGGGTAGCTCTCCGCGTCGAAGGTGATCGTCGCCGAGGTGCCGGGAAGGTGCCGAGCGACGATCGCCCGCATCGCCCTCTGCGTGCGCGCGAGCTGCGCGGGCGAGACGGTGCGCATGTCACCGGTGACGACGACCTCGCGGCTCACCACATTGGTCTTCCCCGCGACACGAGCCGACGTCCCGCCGCTGTCGACACTCAGCTCGGAGCCGCCCGCGATGAGCCCCGGGCTGAAGGCGAGATAGCGCTCGCCGCTCAGCTTCGTGTAGAACTCGTGCAGGATGCGCGACGCCTCGAACGCCGCGCCGGCGCCGATCTCCGCGTTGAAGATCTGCGACGCGTGCCCCGCGCGGCCCGTCGCGCGCAGCGTCCACGTCGTCGCGCCACGCCGCGAGATCACCGCGCTCCGGGGATCACCGGCGCCGTCCTCGAAGCCGATCGCCACCGACGCGCCCCGCGCCGCTTCCACGAGCGCACGCCGCGACTCGGCGATGGGATATCCCGGGTCCTCCTCATCGCCATCCATCACGACGACGACGTTCAGCGAATCGAGCGCGCCCACGTCCTTCAGCGCGGCGAGCGCCTGCACGATGATGACGTCGCCCCCCTTCATGTCGATGATCCCCGGGCCGCGCGCGGTGGAGTCGTCGAGCCGCTCGAACTTCTGGAAAGCGCTCGATGGCTCGAACACGGTGTCCAGGTGACCGATGAGCAGGATCTTCGGTCCGCGTCCCGGATGCTCGGCGACGAGATGCCCCGCGCGCCCGAACGGTGCGCCGTCCGCCCAGCGTGTGGTGAAGCCGAGCGAGTCGAGTCGCGCGCGGAAGACGCCGCCGACCGCGCGCACGCCCGCGAAGTTGCGCGTCCCGCTGTTGATGTTCACGACCCGCTCGAGCAGGGCGAGCGCGTCGGCATTCCGGCGGTCGACCGCGGCGACGATCGCGCGCTCGGTCGCGGAGAGTGACGTCGACTGGGAGCGCAGCGGGGCGGGGAGCAGCGCCGCGACGAGCGCGAGGCCGGGGAAGAGCTTCGATGGCATGGCGTAGAGTCGCCAGAGACGCGCGCGAAGGCAATCGCGGCGGCGCGCGTGCTTGCGGCCGGACGCGGGCGACGCGAACGTGTGGCGATTCGCGGCCAGTCGCCCTCGCTCTCGACCTGGAGAAGCCCGATGGACACGCGCACCACCAACGACGACGCCCCGCGCGGTGTGCTCGGTCTCGTGCTCCGCGACGTGCAGTTCTGGGTTCCGGTCGCGGTGCTCGTCGGCGGGCTGCTCGTGCTGCGCTGGATCCAGTGAGCGCGATCGCCGACGCGCCGCCGACGCAGGCCGCGGAGCCCGCGCCGCTCGACGCGCGCAGGGTCCGCGTCCTCCAGACGTTAGGCATCGTC
>DATAIN010000681.1:0-3050 GCA_036262635.1 Gemmatimonadaceae bacterium
TCACGATCCGCGCGGCGTCGAGCACGTAAGCGCTCCTGAACAGCACGTGCGACACGGCGACGAGGCGCGTCCGCTCGTCGATCGCCGCGATCAGCGCGTCCTCGTCGATCGAGATCCCGTCCTCGCTCGGCACCACCACCACCCGCGCTCCGAAGCGCGCCGCGAGCGCGTCGGTGACGTAACGGACCGAGGGGAAGTCGAGCGCCGTCATCACGATCGTGTCGCGCTCGCGGAAGTCGAGCGCGGAGAGGATCGTCGCCTGCGCCTGCGTGACGTTAGGCAGCATCGCGATCTCGCCGGCGCCGGCGCCGATCAGCGGGGCGATGACGTCGCCGACGTCGATCGGCATCCGCCACCAGCCGCTCCCCCACGCCCGCACGCCCTCCTCCGCCCACGTCCGCGCGTACTCGGCGAGGCGCTCGGGCACCGTGCGCGGCATCGCGCCGAGCGAATTCGAGACGAGGTAGGTCGTCCGCTCGAGGATCGGGAAGCGATCGCGGAAGCGGAGCAGCGCGTCGGTCACGCCGCGCTCTCGACCACGTCCGGGCTCACCGATGCGCTGCGGCGCGGGCGGCCGAAGAGGAAGCGCAGCGAGGCGATCGCGAGCACGCCGAGCACCATCGCCCACTCGTTCCACCGGATGCTCGTCAGCAGGAAGCAGATCACGAGCACGGTGAGGAGGTGCACCGTCGGCCCGAGGGGGAGGCGCACCGGCGCGGCGCCCTCGACGCGCACGTCGCGACGCCGCAGCTCCCACGCGGCGGCGGTGCAGCCGAGGTAGAGCAGCAGCGCCGAGAGGTTGGCGATCACCGCGAGCTGCTCGAAGCTGCTCGTGATCGCGACCGCGAGGACGATCGCCGTCTGGACGAGGATCGCGATCCACGGCGTGCGGAAGCGCGGGTGCACCGACGCCAGCGCGCGCGGCAGGATCCCGTCCTCCGCGAACGCGAAGAGCGCGCGCGGGATGGCGAGCGTCATCCCGCTCACGTAGCCGAACATCGAGATCGCCGCACCGACGACGATGAGGGTGCGCCCCCACGAGCCGAGCGCCGCGGCGCCCACCGCGGCGAGCGGTGCTTCACCGGACGTCGCGAGCGCGGGACCGAGCACTCCCTGCGAGACGATCTGGATCGCGATGTAGAGGAGCGTCACCGCGATCATCGCGATCGCGATCGCCCGCGGTACCGTGCGCGCCGGGTCGCGGACCTCGCCGCTCGGCACCAGCGCGCTCTCGACGCCCATGAAGGCGAAGATCAGCGTGATCGAGGCGCGCGCCAGGTTGCTCGTCGAGGGCATGCTCGCGATCGCGAGGTTCGCCTCGCGCACCGCCGGGAGCGCGAGCAGGACGAGCACGACGAGCGGGAGCAGCTTCGCCACGCTCGCGACGCTGACCAGCCCCGTCCCCTGCCGCACGCCGCGCACGTTCACCAGCGCGAGCCCGCCGAGCAGCACGGTGAGCACCAGCGCTCGCGCGACCCCGCTGCCTAACGCGGGGAAGACGCTGCCGAGGTTCCCCGCGAAGAAGGTGGACACCGCGGCGAGGGCGATCGTCCCCATGAGCCAGAGCAGCACGCCGGCGAGAAAGCCCGCGAAGGGGCCGAACACCACCTCGACGTACGCGTACGGCCCCCCGGTCCGCGCGACGCGGCTCCCCGCCTCGGCGAAGCAGAGCACGATGAGCCCCATCGCGATCGCGCAGACGACGTACGCGAGCGGCGCCGCGGCGCCGAGCGCGGTGGCGGCGTTCGCGGGGAGACGGAAGATGCCGCCGCCGACGGTGACGTTGAAGATGCTCGCCGCGAGCGCCCAAGGGCCGACAGCGCGGAGCAGGGTGGGACGGTCGTTCATCGAGCGTGATTCAAGGTGGTCGTGCATCCGTTCCCTCGGGGCGATGCACGTTCAGGCGAACGAGCGATGCGTGATGCACGATGCTGATGCACGACACACGATGCACGAAACAGCGAGGAACTACAACCACGGCGAGCGGGGCTTCCCGAGGCCTCTTCGCCCCTCGTGCATCGCCGACCAGCATCGTGCATCGCGCATCGCCGGTTCGCCTGAGCGTGCATCGGCGAAGCGATGCACGAAGCGAAGCTATCGTTTGAATTCGGCGTCCCGCGCCCAACTCGGCCACGCCGTGTCGTTCGCGAGCTTCAACCCCAGTCGATACACGATCTGCGACAGCTGCGCCGCGCCGGTCAGGTCGAAGTTCGGCTTGTACTCGTCGGACGGCTGGTGGTAGCGGTGCTCGGTGTAGTCCTCCTCCTGCTGCGCGCCCCAGCCGCTCGGGTGGTCGACGAAGTCGTTGCCGGCGCCGATCGAGACGGCGGGGACGCCGACCTTGGCGAAGGAGAAGTGATCCGAGCGGTAGAAGTGGCCGCGCTCCGGATGGTCGTCGGGGGAGATGCGCATCCCCATCGGGCGGACGAGCGTCGCGATCGTCGCGCCGAGTGAGCTCTTCGTGTCGCCGAGGACCGTGAGGTCGCGCGTGCGACCGAGGATGTTGCCGCCATCCACGTTGACGTTGGCGACGATCTGCTTCGTCGGCACCGGCGGGTGCGTCGCGAACCAGTCGGAGCCGAGCAGGCCGCTCTCCTCCGCGGTGACGAAGGCGAAGATCATCGAGCGGCGCGGCTTCGCGCCCTGCGCCGCGGCGCGAGCGACGGCGAGGAGGTCGGAGACCCCGCTCGCGTTGTCGGAGGCGCCGTTGTAGATCGTGTCGCCGTTCACCGCCGGGCCGATGCCGAGGTGATCCCAGTGCGCGCTGAAGACGACGTACTCGTTCTTCGCCTTCGCGTCCCGGCCGCGCACGACGCCGACGACGTTCTCCGACTGGAGATGCTGCACGGTGTTGCGGAAGCTCGCGCTCAGCGTGAGCCCCGTGTTCACGGGACGGAAGTCGCGCGTCGCGGCCTGCGTGCGCAGCGTCGCGAGATCGAGCCCGGCCTCACGGAGCAGCGCGGTCGCCGCGCTGTCGGTGATCCAGCCGCGGAAGCCTAACGGCGCGGGGAGGCTCGCGTCGCGCGGCAGCATGCGCTGCTCCTAGATCG
>DATAIN010000682.1:0-1521 GCA_036262635.1 Gemmatimonadaceae bacterium
GGGGGCGGCGGGCGCCTCCTGCGCCTCCTGCGCGGCGGGCGCGGGGGGCGCGGGGGGCGGCGCGGGAGCGGGTGCCGGCTGCAGGGCCGCGGCGTCGGCGTAGAAGCGGAACTCCTCCGTGCCGACGCGAAGCACGTCGCCGCGCGCCAGCGCCTGCGCGGTCGCGACCCGGTGGCCGTTCACCCAGACGCCGTTGGTGCTCAGGTCCGTGACCGTGTAGCCCCCCGGGCCGCCGACGATCTCCGCGTGCTTGCGTGAGACCTCGGGCGACGGGACCACGACGTCGCACCCCGCGTCGCGCCCGATCGAGATCCCCGTCGCGCCCACCGAGTATTCTCGCCCATCGACCAGCGACACGAGCCGGCCTCCGGTCGCGGCGGTCGCCCTGACTCCGCCCGAGGGACGCGGGTCGTAGACGTCCGGGATGCTCAGCCCGGCGAGGTGCTGCGTCTGCCCCGCCTTGCGATCGTCGCCGAACAGGAGCTCGCGCCCCGCGACGTCGATCTTGTCGCCGTGGATGAGCGGAGTCGGCTCGACGCCCAGCTGCACCCCGTTCACGCGCACCGTGGCTTCGCTCGACGCGCGCCGGATGACGACGCTGTTGTCGTTCGCGACGTGCAGTCTGGCCTGGATTCCGAGGGCCGCCGGCCCATCCACCGGGATGTCGGCGCCGGCGGTGCCGACGCTCGTCTCCCCGACGCGCAGCGGGAACTGCTTGTCGTTCAGCTGGATGTAGGGCATGCGGTGAGGGAACGCCGGATGGTGCCGCCAGGACGCTCCGAAGTTACCCGCCCCCCGGAGCCCGAGCAAGCGCGCACCGGTGACGCCGCGCACCGGCGTCGCCTCACGCGGCACCCGCCTGCAAGCGGTAGAGGCGCTCGTACAACCCGCGGCGCGCGAGCAGCTGCGCGTGCGTCCCCTGCTCGCGCACCTCTCCATGGTGCAGCACGAGGATGCGATCCGATCCGACGATGGTGCTCAGCCGGTGCGCGATCGCGATCGTCGTCCGCCCGCGCATCAGCTCCGCGAGCGCGCGCTGGATCTGCGCCTCGACCTCGCTGTCCACCGCGCTCGTCGCCTCGTCGAGGAGCAGGAGCGCGGGATCGGCGGCGATCGCGCGCGCGAAGGACAGCAGCTGCCGCTCGCCGACGCTCACCGACGCGCCGCGCTCCCCGAGCTCGTAGCCATAACCGCCGGGAAGCCGCGCAACGATCCGGTCGGCGCCGACGCGCTGGGCGGCCGCGGCGACCTGCGCGTCGGTGAGCGGAGCGCTGAGCCGGATGTTCGTCGCGACGTCGCCCGCGAAGAGGAAGATGTCCTGCTGGACGTATCCTGCCAGCTCGCGCAGCCGGTCGAGCGGCATCTCGCGGATGTCCACGCCATCCACCGTGATCCGTCCGCGCTGCGGCTCGTAGAAGCGGAGGAGCAGGCTGACGATCGTCGTCTTCCCCGCGCCGGTGTGCCCGACGATCGCCATCGTCTCCCCCGGCGCGACGTCGAAGCTCACCCCCTTCAGCACCC
>DATAIN010000683.1:0-3723 GCA_036262635.1 Gemmatimonadaceae bacterium
GACGCGCCCGAGGCGGTGAACGGCGTCATCAAGATCACGACGAAGAAGGGCGCGGAGCGGAAGGAGTAGCCGCTCGAGGAAACATCTACTTCGTCCCTTCGAAAGCAGCGACGAGGCGCTTCGGAGCGGTGAGCTGCCAGCCGTCGCGAAGGAGCTCGGTGATCGCGTTCCAGTCGGGGTCGTCGTCGAGGTGGACGCCGATCCAGCCGCTGGGGCCGACGTAGGGTGGGGAGAAGTAGCGGGCGGAGTCCTCGCGGAGAAGGAGCTGCTGGTTCACGGGCAGCGCCTTGATCCATGCCGCGGGGCGGCCCGCGCCGTGGTGGGTGTCGGCCGAGGCCTGCATCGCGAAGATCTTGTTCCGGACGCGATAGGTCGGCTCGCCCCAGGCTTCGACCTCGTGCGCCTCGGGGAGGGCGAGGCAGATCCGGCGCAGGCGGGTGAAGGGACGGGGCGGCATGAGCTGAAGAAGCAGCGGCCGGGATTCGCCGGCAAGGCCGCCGGGAGGATACATTCGCGGCCAGACTTCCTCCTCACGACCATGCGCCGACTCCTCGCGTTCGCGTCGCTCCCCCTGCTCTCCTTCACGCTCCCTCCGCGCCACGCCGCCGCGCAGGGAGCGGCGGCCGCCAGCGTCGCCGACAGCTCGCCCTTCCGCGCGCTCGAGCTCCCCGCGCCTAACGTCTACCGAACCGGAAGCGGCCGGCCGGGCCCGCGCTACTGGCAGCAGCGCGTCGACTATCGGATCGATGCGTCGCTCGACCCGGAGCGCAACGAGATCCGGGGACGCGAGACGATCCATTACGTCAACCGCTCGCCGGAGGCGCTGCCATACCTCTGGCTGTTCGTCGAGCAGAACATCTGCGCGCCGTCGAGCATCACGAACCAGCTCAACCAGCCGCCCCTCGTCTTCCTCGGCAGCGCCTTCGACTTCTCGTGCGGCGGCTTCGCCGGCGGATTGACGCTGGACAGCGTGCGCGCGGCGGGGCGCGACGCGGAGCATACGGTCTACGGCACGACGATGCGCATCGATCTCGCGCGGCCGCTCGCCGCCGGCGACTCGATCGATCTCCGCCTCGCCTGGCGCTTCGACGTGCCGCGTTCGGGATCGGGACGGATGGGCCACGACGGCGCGCTGTACGAGATCGCCCAGTGGTACGCTCGGATGGCGGTGTACGACGACGTCCGCGGCTGGAATCATGAGCCGTACATCGGGGCGGGGGAGTTCTACCTCGAGTACGGGCGCTTCGACGTCGCGCTCACGGTCCCGGCAAGCTACATCGTCGCCGCGACGGGCGAGCTGCAGAATCCCCAGCAGGTGCTCACCGCGACGCAGCGCTCGCGGCTCGCCGCGGCGCGGCGCTCCGACACCACGGTCGCGATCATCACGCGAGACGAAGCGGGGAACACCGCGCGCACGCGACCGGCGGCGAGCGGCACCCTCACCTGGCGATTCACCGCGGACCGGGTGCGCGACTTCGCCTTCGCCGCCGGTCCGGAGCTCCGCTGGGACGCGAGCGGGTACCGCGGAGTGCTCATCGAGACGCTCTATCGCCCGACGGCCGATAAATGGGAGGCGGCGCAGCGGATGGCGCGCGGCGCGATCCGCCACTTCAGCGAGAAGTGGTACATGTACCCGTACTCGCACGCGACGACGGTCGAGGGACCGATCGAGGGGATGGAGTACCCGATGCTGACCTTCGTGCCTAACGGTCCGACGGTCGAGGACACGCAGTGGGCGCTCGCCCACGAGTTCGGCCACGAGTGGTTCCCGATGATCGTCGGCTCGAACGAACGGCTCCATCCCTGGATGGACGAGGGGTTCAACACCTTCATCGATCTCGAGAACGCCGCGAGCTACTTCGCCGGGACGCCGTACGGCGATTCGATCACCGTCCATCCGCTCCACCTCTACGCCGAGCACGGACGCGCGGGAAACGAGCAGCCGCTGATGACCAATCCCACCGAGGTGCACGACCTCTTCTGGAGCGGCTACCAGAAGCCGGCGCTGATGCTCTCCCTTCTCCGCGACGAAGTGCTCGGACGCGACCGCTTCGAGCGCGCCTTCCGCGAGTACATCCGCGTCTGGGCATTCAAGCACCCGACTCCCGCGGACTTCATGCGCATCATGCGCGACGAGAGCGGGATGGACCTCGACTGGTTCTGGCGGGGCTGGCTGTACACCACCGCCCGCGTCGATCAGTCGGTGGACTCGGTGACGACGCGCGCCGAGGGCGGCTCGAGCGTCTGGGTCGGCAGCCGCGGGACGATGATCATGCCCGCCGAGCTCGCGCTGACCTTCGACGACGGCACGACGTCGACCGTCCGGCTCCCGGTGCAGATGTGGAACCTGGGCCCGCGGTTCATGTATCGCGTGCCCGGCACGAAGCGGGTGACGCGGGCGGTGGTCGATCCGAGGCGGGCGCTGCCGGATGTCGATCGGAGCAACGATCGATGGCCGCGAGGCGGCTGACGCCCTCTTGCCGAATTCGACGGCGCATCGTATTTCCTTGGCGCCATCCGTTTGTCCTGGCCGACGACGTCGCATTTTCACCCTGAAGGAGGTTGCTGGATGAATCGCTCAGTCCCCCGCGCGGCGACGCTGCTTGCCGTGCTGTCGATCGCCGCGTGTGCCGACGGCACGGCCCCGGTGGCGGCACCCGTCGCGCCTCCGTCGGCGATCTACGGCGGCTATCCCGCGACCGACGCGAAGTTCGCGAGCGTCGGCGCGCTGATGTACGACTTCAACGGCGACGGCGTGTTGAACGGTGACGACGAGGATTGCACGGGCAGCCTCATCTCGTCGACGGTGTTCCTCACGGCCGCCCACTGCGTGGAGTTCCTCCCGGCGGGATCGCAGCTGTACGTCTCCTTCGCGCCCGATCTCTATGCGCGCGGGATCACCGTCATCGCGGCGACGGGCTGGACCTTCGACCCGGCGTACGGCCACGACAACGGCGATCTGCACGACCTCGCCGTCGTCTTCCTGCCCGCGAAGGCGACGAAGGGGATGACGCCGTACAAGCTTCCGCCCGCCGGCTACCTCGACGCGCTGGCGGCCAAGGGTGGGCTCTCGAAGACGGAGTTCTACAACGTCGGCTACGGCACCGGACACACGGCGACCGGCGTGCCGGGCTTTCCGTACGACGGGACGAAGAAGTATTCGATCTCCGAGTTCAGCGCCCTCGAGCCGAACTGGCTGCAGTTGCTCATGAACACCGCGGCGACCGGGACCGGCGGCGACTGCTACGGCGATTCCGGCGGCCCGAAGTTCCTCACCAGCGATCCGACGACCGTGCTCGCCACTGTGACGACCGGCGACCACGTCTGCCGCGCGACGACGAAGGACTACCGGCTCGATACGCCGAGCGCCCGCGCCTTCCTCGGCCAGTTCGTCACCCTCCCCTGAAGACAGCCGCTGCTGCCCGCCATCGCGTTAGGCGACACGGCCTGCGCGATCGGCGGGCGGCGCGAGAGGCCTTCGTCGCTGGACTCGCCGGTGGCAACCATGCCATCGCCAGCCGCCGCCTTACGGTGGCTATGGCGCGGCGGGCGGTCGGGCGACACTTTGCCTGTCCCCCTTCCCGCATGCCACTCGCCGATCCCCAGTGACTGAACGCGACACCGCCACTCTCCTCCGTGAGGCACTCGAGGCGCGCGACCGGCTCGCGCAGCAGACCGCCGAGATGGAGATGCAGGCGCAGCAGCTGCAGGACCAGGTATCGG
>DATAIN010000684.1:0-4395 GCA_036262635.1 Gemmatimonadaceae bacterium
GGCTCCACTGTGATCTTCGCACCATACGCTCGTCCGTTCATTAAGACTTTGTAATTCCAGCCGGCCGAACCGGAGGATTCAATGCGCAGGCAGGGCTTCACGCTGATCGAGATGCTTGTCGTCGTGGTCTTCCTCGGGCTCCTGAGCGCGATCGCCTATCCGCGCCTCAAGGGACCCGCGGCGGGTCTCAGCGTGAGCGCTGCACGGCAGCAGGCGAGCCAGATGCTCGTCGTCGCTCGCACCAATGCCGCGCAGACCGGCGCCGAGACTCGCCTCATCCGCAGCGGCAACGTCGTGCGCGTCGTGATGGACTCGAGCGGCAGCTGGATCACGCTCGCGGCGCGCGATCTCTACACCGCGCATGGCGTCACGCTCGCCGTGAGCGGCACGGCGCCGAAAGACACGATTCGCTTCGACGCTCGCGGTGTCGCCATCAACCTCACCGCGGCCGAGACCTTCAAGTTCACCAACGCGGCCGCGGTCGACTCGGTCTGCGTGACACGCGTCGGCAAGGTGGCGCGCGGAGGATGCCCGACATGAGCACGCGCACCCTGTCGAATCACACCATCGCGACCCATGCGCCGGCGTCCGCGCCGCGCGCCGGCTTCACCATGGTCGAGCTCCTCGTCGCGATGATGGTCTTCGGGATCGGCGTGCTCGGTCTCGCCGCGACCACGGCGACCGTCGCCCGCCTCATGGGAAGCGCGTCGCGCCAGAGCATGGCCGCAGCGGTCGCCCAGTCGCGCATCGAGAAGCTGCGCGGGATGCCCTGCGCGGCGCTCACCAGCGGCAGCGAGACGGTCCGCGGCGTCACCAGCACCTGGACCGTCACCGCGGTCACGCGCGGTGTGAACATCACCGAGACGGTCACCTTTCCCACGGCGCACGGTACCACGCGGACGCGCGTCTACATGACCGCAGTCGCATGCTGAGTCCCCGCTTCTTCCGACGCCCGCGCCTCGGAGTCTCGCTCGTCGAGCTCCTCGTGGTGCTGACGATCTTCGGACTCGTCGGCGCCGTGATCATGCGTGTCCTCATCCGTCAGCAGCGCTTCTACTCGCGCGCCGCCGAGATCACGACGATGCACGGCAACACGCGCGAGATCGCCACGCTCCTCCCCGCCGACCTGCGCGGGATTTCGAGCGGGGGCGGGGACATTTACGCGATGACCGACTCCTCGATCGACTTCAGGATTCCGACCGGGAGCTCGGTCATCTGCAAGGTCGGCGTCGGCCTCGTGACGATCCCGCCGACCACGCTCGCCTCGCGCAGCGCAGTCACGAGCTGGATCAGCGCGCCGCAGCTGGGCGACTCGGTCCTCGTGTACGACGAGGGCGCGACGAACTCGGTGACCGACGACGGCTGGAATCGCTACAAGGTGACCGCCGCGCTGGCCGCCGGCGCCTGCCCGAATACCACCGGCTTCACCGCGACCGCGGCGGAGGCCGCGGCCGGCTACACGGTGACCCTCTCGGGGAGCCCGCCGGCGACGAGCCCGGTGGGATCCGTCATCCGCTTCTTCCGCCACGCACACTACAGCTTCTACAAGACGAGCAACGGCGACTCGTACCTCGGCTACTACGACTGCCCGGGGGGCGTCTGCTCCTCGGTCACGCCGGTGAGCGGTCCGTTCCAGCCGTACGCGGCATCGGGAAGCGGCATCCAGTTCGTCTACTACGACTCGACCAACGCGGTCACTGCGATTCCCGCCAACGTGGCGCGGATCGACGTGATCGTGCGCGCCAAGACGAACCCTGTCAGCGTCGGCGACGCGGCTCGCGCCGTCTACGTCGACTCGCTCGCGTTCAGCACCGCGCTGCGCAACCGCAAGTGACCGGAGATCCTGCCATGAAGATCGCTCGCAATCGAAAGGGGATCGCGCTGGGGGTCGTGCTCATGGCGATCTTCGTGATCACCCTGCTCATCCTCGGCGCCTACTTCGCGAACATCCAGGAGTACCGGCTCGGGAGCAACTCGCTCCTGCAGACGCGGGCGATGTCGTCGGCGGACTATGGCCACGCCGTCGTCTACCAGACCTGGGACAAGAACTGGAACACCTTCAGGAACGGCACGACCTTCGTGAAGGCGTACACGCCGGGCGACGGCGCGATCGACACGGTTCGCATCACGAAGCTCAACAACCTCTCCTTCCTCGTCGTCTCGGAAGGACGCGCCGGCGGCGGGGTTCGCTCGGGCGCGCGGCGTCGCGCGGGGATGCTGCTGCGGCTGAACATGCCGACAATCAACATCAAGGCCGCGATCATGAGCAGCGGCACCATCGCCATCGGTGGCTCGACGGCGCTCAGCGGAAAGGACTCGGTACCGCCCGGCTGGAGCTGTCCGCCGGCCGGCGCGGCGGTCGCGGGAGCCATCGTGCCCAGCTACAGCAAGCTGACCGTCGGCGGTTCCTGTGCAGGGATGAAGTGCATCGCCGGTTCGCCGCTGGTCGACACGACCAAGGTCGCTTCCGACACGAACAGCTACTTCAACTACGGCAGCCTGCACTGGTCGGATATGGTCGCGATGGCCGACAAGCAGGTGAGCGGGACGATGACCAAGGTCTCGCCTTCCCTGCAGGGTGCCGCCTGCAAGACCGCCGACAACAAGAACTGGGGCGACCCGGGCCGCGCCGCGCTCCCGGGCGCGTGCGAGAGCTATTTCCCGATCGTCTACGCACCCGGCGACCTTTCGATCAACGGCGACATGGGGCAGGGAATCCTGCTCGTGAACGGCAACCTCTCCATCCAGGGCGGCTTCAACTTCTACGGACCGGTGATCGTCCGTGGCACCGTGAAGCTCACGGGTACCGGAAACCACATCAACGGCGCCGTGCTCGCCGCGAGCGTCGTCGACAGCACGGCCACGACCTCGTTGAGCGGTAACTCGGCGATCCAGTACTCGAGCTGCGCGAACGCACAGGCGCTGCTGCGCACCGCGCTCCCCGCCAAGGCACCGCAGCGGAGCTGGGCCGAGCTGTTCTGACCCTCGACCGTTAGGCAAGTGCCAGAGTCCGGTGCGCGGAAAGTGTGATCCAGCGCACCGGACTCTGGCATACGTGATGCCCTGCAA
Organism: Gemmatimonadaceae bacterium; assembly: GCA_036262635.1. Lineage (GTDB taxonomy): Bacteria > Gemmatimonadota > Gemmatimonadetes > Gemmatimonadales > Gemmatimonadaceae > JABFXC01. The sequence continues at coordinate 3,070 of DATAIN010000684.1, forward strand.
CCCGGCATGGGATTGCGTGAGTTCGCTGATCGGCAGGGGCGTGCGTGGCGCGTCTGGGAGGTGACGTCGGAGAACATTCATCCGGCGCTCCGGGTCGCGGACTACATGCGCCACTACGTCGGCGGATGGCTCGCCTTCGAGTCGGTCGATGGAACCGCGAAGTGCCGACTCACGCCGATTCCCGAGGGCTGGACAGAAGCATCGGAGGAGCAGCTCGAGGAATGGCTGCGCCTCGCCGAGTCGGTGCGCGGCGAGCGCGAATCGCCGGCGCCGGAGCGTAAGAACATCGAGACGGTCGTCGCAATCGAGCCGCAGGCCGAGCGGCCGTCGGTGCGCAGCTTCCGCTTTCCGGGAGGCCGCATCTGGTGCGTCGCCGAGCGGCTCGTGCAGACGGCTGCCGAGCGCGGAACCGCGCAGGTGCGACGCGTGCTTCAGTTCACTTCGGGCTCGCGCTCGCTGGAGCTCCACAGCTGGCCGACCGACTGGTGGAGCTTCACCGCCGAGCAGCTCGCGGCGCTCCTCTCGGGGGGCTTCCCGCGCTCGCTCATCAGCACCGACCCTGGAATGCCTCGCCGCCGGCTGATGGACTCGCACCCCGCCTGACGCGGGGTTCTTCTATTCGATCAACCGCCGCCGCTGGCGGGGCGCATCCGACGCCGCGCGGCAGAGAGACTCCAGCGCGCTGTCGGGAAGCGACTCCCAGCCCTGCGGGATCGGCGCGAGCCGCTTGTTGCCGACCACCGACTCGAAGGCGAGCCATCCCTGCTCGAGTCCCTCGCGAACGCGGACGCGCGCTTCGTGGCGGTGCCGGCGCTCCATCGCGCGCCTGTCGGTCATGGCTGCAGCGCGCATCGTACCGCGACGCTCGCCGTGCCGCCGCTCGGCGAGATTCGGGGTGACGTCCCAGGCCTGCCAGCGGGTGCCTTCCGTATCGACGAAGATCCGATGGGCCATGCCCCTCTCTCCTGCGTGGAGCGTGCCAGTGGCGGAGTCAGCCGGGCGCGCCGCCCGCCCGTTCCTGCCTAACGACGGCGAGCGCTCTCGATCGCGTCGCGGAGCGCCTCCGGCTCGTCGCTCCCGAGCCAGGTCGTTCCGCCGCCCCGTCGCTCGATCCGGACCGCGCCGCGCCCCGAGACGTTATACACCCAGCCGCTCCAGATCCAGTGGATGCCGAGGCCGGCCCAGAGCGGGGTGCGGCCGACGGTGACGTCGTCGATCTCGGCGAGCGGGATTCGCCCGCCGAAGAGTCCCGGCCCGAAGCGCCAGACCACCGACTGTTCGGTGACGCGCACGTTGAGCGAGGAGAAAAGGCCGATCGCGACCACG
>DATAIN010000685.1:0-2476 GCA_036262635.1 Gemmatimonadaceae bacterium
TGCTCGGCTTCGCGCCCCGGGAGCAGCGCCTGACGGTGACCGACGGCGCGACCGCGAGCGCCGACTTCGTCCTCGCGATGCGCACCACCCAGCTCGACCAGGTCGTCGTCACCGGCACCGGCGGCGCCGTCGAGCGGAGGAGCGTCGGCAACGTCGTCGAGTCGATCAACGCCGAGGAGGTGCTCCAGCGCGCCGCGCCGCGGAGCGTCGAGCAGCTCATCGGCGCGCGCACGCCGGGCGTCGTCGTGCTCCCATCCACCGGCCAGATCGGCACGGGGGCGCAGCTCCGCGTGCGCTCGGTGGGCAGCCTCTCGCTGAACACCGACCCGATCGTCTACATCGACGGCGTGCGCATGGACGCCAGCGCGGCGCGCGGCCCCGTGCAGCGCGGTGGCGCGGGGGCGAGCCGCCTCAACGACGTCAATCCCGAGGACATCGAGTCGATCGAGATCATCAAGGGGCCCGCGGCCGCGACGCTCTACGGCACCGAGGCGTCGAACGGCGTCATCCAGATCATCACGAAGCACGGGAAGACCGGCAAGCCGCTCTGGAACTTCAGCGCGCGCCGCGGGACCAACTGGCTGCAGAATCCCGAGGGGCGCTCGGGGCTTCTCTGGGCGCGGGACGCGTCGGGGAACCTCCAGAGCTTCAACCTGTATCGCCGCGAGCTCGATCAGGGACACGGGCCGATCTTCACGAACGGCACGCTCCAGGGGTACGCGGTCAATCTCAGCGGGGGCACCGACGCCACGCGCTACTATCTCTCGTCGTCGTGGGATGACGACGTCGGCGTCGTCCCCTGGAACTGGGACAAGAAGTTCGGCGGGCGCGCCAACATCGAGGTCCTGGCGAGCGAGAAGCTCCGGATCCAGGGCAATCTCGGTTACGTCCGCGACCGCATCCGGCTCGCGCAGCCCGGTGAGATCAACCCCGACCCCTTCAGCAATCTCGTGTGGGGGCGGATGAGCAACCTCACCACCACGGGCGGCTTCGGCTTCGCGCCGCGCGCGCTCTGGGACGACGTCGAGAATCACGCCGACAACGACCGGATGACGACGGGCCTCGCCCTGCAGTACGAGCCGACCCGCTGGCTCACCAACCGCCTGACGGCGGGGCTCGACGTGAGCGCGGAGAACAACTGGACGCTCTATCCACGGGAGACGCCGGAGAACGCCGGCTTCTACGGAGCCAACGGCCTCGGGAGCAAGACGGTCGATCGCGTGTTCCGCCGCTACCTGACGCTCGACTACGCGGGGAACCTGAAGTACTCGTTCCTCCTCCCGGTCGACTTCACGACGACGGTGGGGTTCCAGCACTATCGCGCGGAAGTGAGCGACGTGCTCGCGGGCGGCACGACCTTCCCCGCCGCGCCGATCACCACGATCTCCGGCACTACGACGCGCAACGCCACCGAGGGCGACAGCGCCAACGCCACGGTCGGCGTCTTCGTGCAGCAGCATGTCGCGTGGCTGAACCGCCGCTTCCTCACCGCCGCGGTGCGCGGCGATGACAACAGCACCTTCGGCAAGAACTACTCGGCCGCCTACTACCCGAAGATCAGCGCCTCGTGGGTGCTGAGCGAGGAGCCGTTCTGGGGCGACAGGCTCCCCTTCGTCGCGAACGTGATCGGCGACCTGCGGCTGCGCGGAGCGTACGGTGCCGCGGGGACGCAGCCGGGCACCTTCGACGCGGCGCGGCTGTACACCTCGGTCGCGGGCTATCAGAACCAGCCGGGACTCGTGCCGGGGTCGTTCGGAAATCCGCAGCTGCGCCCCGAGCGCAGCACGGAGCTCGAGCTCGGGTTCGAGACGACGATGCTCGATCGTCGCGTCGACGTCTCGTACACGAACTTCAGGCGCCGGATCACCGACGAGATCGTGAGCGTGCCGCTCCCGCCATCGGGCGGCTACCCGGGAAACCAGATCCTCAACATCGGCCGCGTGCGGGCGTGGGGGAACGAGCTCGGTGCCAACGTCCACGTCCTCCGCGGCGCTCGCGTCGAGTGGGACCTCGGCACCCAGTTCTCCAACAACGGCAACGAGATCCAGAACATGGGGGGCCAGCGGTTCCTCACCGTCGGCGGCGGTGGCCAGGCGCAGAACCGCGTCGGCTTCGCGATCGCGGACTTCTTCATGTATCGCGTGCGCTCGGCGGTGCTCGACGCGAACGGCGCCGTGCTGTCGGCGGTGTGCGACGGGGGACGGGGCAAGTCCGGGCTCGAGCCGGGCGGGCCCGATCGCCCTTGTCCCATCGGCAGCTACACCGGGACGCCCGCGCCGCGGGTGTTCTGGGGACACTCGCAGCCGACCTGGCAGGCGGGGTTCAACAGCCAGCTCACCCTCTGGCGGAACCTGCGGCTCTACGCCCGCGTCGACGGCAACGGCGGTCACCTGCAGTCGAACACCGAGATCCGCGCGCTCCACAATCAGGGATCGACGCGCGCGGTCATCGAGCGGAACGACCCCTTCCTGCAGAC
>DATAIN010000686.1:0-3317 GCA_036262635.1 Gemmatimonadaceae bacterium
TTCGTCACGCCGACGACTGTGACGGGCGGTCAGGTCACCGTGGACGAGACGCAGCCGCGTCAGGTCTACGAGGTCCCGGCCGGCAAGCACCTTCGCGTGCACGAGGGCGACCGCGTGCGCGCCGGTGACCGTCTGTCGGAAGGGCCGGTGAACCCGCACGACATCCTGCGGATCAAGGGCCCGCGCGCGGTGCAGGAGTATCTCCTGAACGAAGTGCAGGAGGTCTACCGCCTGCAGGGCGTGAAGATCAACGACAAGCACATCGGCGTGATCGTCAAGCAGATGCTCCAGAAGGTCCGGATCATGGAGCCGGGCGAGACGGAGTTCCTCGAGGGCGAGCACGTCGACAAGCAGGTCTTCTGCGACGTCAACGACAAGGCGAAGAAGCGGAAGGAAGCGCCGGCGCAGTCGGAGCCGCTGCTGCTCGGCATCACGAAGGCGAGTCTCACGACGCAGTCGTTCATCTCGGCGGCGTCGTTCCAGGAGACCACGCGCGTGCTGACCGACGCGGCGATCCGCGGCAGCCGCGACGACCTGCTCGGGCTGAAGGAGAACATCATCATCGGCCACCTCATCCCGGCGGGCACGGGGATGTACCGGTACCACGAGGTCGACGTCGACGCGGGCACCCAGCCCGAGGCGATCGCGGCCGCGGAGCTGCGGGCGCAGGAAGCGCTGCTGCCGCAGCTGGTGGACGAGGATCTGGACGAGCTGCCCAAGCTCTAGTCGCGGGTATGGACTGCAGCCCCGCCGGCGGTGCCGGCGGGGCTGCTTTCGTTCTGGGACGTCGGGCGGGCTATGACACGGCCATGAGGCTTGCGTCAGGCGCCGCGCCCCGCCTCATGAGTCATGGCCGGGCAGTCGGGCCCCGTTGACGGAAGTCACTGCCCCCGCTAACTTTCGCAGTCTCTCCCGCCCGGGCCCGGGCGGCGTGTTTTGTGTCTAGTCCGTATCCATGCCTACGATCAATCAGCTCGTCCGGCAGTCGCGCCGTGACGTCGTGAAGAAGGAGAAGTCCCCGGCGCTCAAGTCGAATCCATTTCGGCGGGGCGTCTGCACGCGCGTCTACACCACGACCCCCAAGAAGCCCAACTCGGCGCTTCGCAAGGTCGCCAAGGTGCGTCTGACCAACGGGTTCGAAGTGATCGCCTACATCCCCGGCGAGGGCCACAACCTGCAGGAGCACTCGATCGTGCTCGTGCGCGGCGGCCGCGTGAAGGATCTCCCGGGCGTTCGCTACCACATCGTCCGCGGCACGCTCGACGCCTCGGGCGTCAATGGGCGCAACAAGAGCCGCTCGAAGTACGGAACCAAGAAGCCGAAGGCCGGTGCGCCCGCGGCTGGAGGGAAGAAGAAGTGAGCCGCCGCAAGACCGCCGTGAAGCGCACGATCCTCCCCGACGCGCGCTATGACAGCCAGACGGTTTCGAAGTTCGTCAACGTCCTGATGTACCAGGGGAAGAAGTCGACGGCCGAGCGCATCTTCTACGGCGCGATGGACCTCGTCGAGTCGCGCTCCGGCCAGCCGGGCGTGAACGTCTTCAAGCAGGCGCTCGCCAACCTGAAGCCCGTCGTCGAGGTGAAGAGCCGCCGCGTCGGTGGCGCGACCTACCAGGTGCCGGTCGAGGTTCGCCCCGAGCGCCGCACCGCCCTCGCCATGCGCTGGCTCATCTCGTACTCGCGCGAGCGCAACGAGAAGTCGATGGCCGAGAAGCTGGCCGCCGAAGTCATCGCGGCGAGCAAGGGCGAAGGCAACGCGGTGAAGAAGAAGGAAGACACCCACCGCATGGCCGAAGCGAACAAGGCGTTCGCGCACTACCGCTGGTAGCACGCGTCGCCTGACCGCGACCGACGAATCCCCGCGCGACCCCTCCGGTCGCGCGGGGATTCTCGCTTTCAGCGACGACGTTCCGCCTGTCAGCCCCGGGAGGGCTGGTCGAGTCGGCCGCTCCAGGAATAGACCCGCAGCTCCCCGTAACGCGGACGGCGCACGGGAACTCGCCTCGCCCGCATCCACAGCGCCCGCCCGAGAAGGAAGCGCGTCGTGATCACGACCCGTTCGGCGAGCAGATCCTCGATGAATGAAAGCCCCGCGCCGTACGCGCCCTCGTCCGATCCGTGCTCGGCGCCGAAATGCTGATGCCAGCCATCAGGGCCGAAGTCGACGGTGATCTGCCTGCCGTAGGTCCTGATCGTCAGCGCACGATGGGCGACCGGAGACGGCACCTCGACGACCAGCGAACCCGGCGCTTCGGGGTCGGGTCGTGCGTGCTCCCGCCACGTCGGATGGACCGCGAACAGGCACTCTCCGAAGCGGCGCGAGTACTCGTCGAGGGCGTCAGGCAGCATCTCCGCCAAGCGATTCGATCGCGCCGCGCAGCACCGTCGCCGAGCGCTGGAGCGCGGCGCGCTCCTCGTCGCTCATCTCCGGCGCGACGACCCGCGTCGCGCCGGAAGCATCGACGACCGTCGGCAGGGAGAGCGCGACGTCGCCGAGCCCGAGCGCCGGGTCCTGAACGCGCGAGACGGTGAGCACGCGCCGCTCGCCGCGCAGCGCCGTGCGCAGGAGCGCCGCGGTGACGAGGCCGATCGCGTGGTTCGTCGCGCCCTTCCGCCGGATGATCTCGTACGCGGCGCGTCGCACCTCGGTCGCGAGCGGTCCTTCGCGGGCAGGATCCCATCCGGGCCAGCGGCGCAGCGGTGTCCCGCCGACGTGCGCGCTCGACCAGAGCACGACCTCGGAGTCACCGTGCTCGCCGACGACCTGCGCGTGAATCGAATGCGGATCGACGCGGAGCTCCGCGCCGAGCGTCTGTCGCAGTCGGGAGGTGTCGAGCATGGTGCCGGTGCCGATCACCCGCTCCGGCGCCAGCCCGGAGCTCTTCGTGACGACCCAGGTGAGCACATCCACCGGGTTGGTGACGACGACGACGATCCCGCGATAGCCGCGCAGTCGCGCGCCGATCTCGCGCAACGTCTTCGCGTTGTCGCGCAGCAGATCGAGGCGCGACTCGCCCGGCTTTCCCCCGCGACCGGCCGCGATCACCAGCGCGTCGGTGTCGAGCATGCCGTCGAGATCGACGGCGCGCACGCTCGCGGTCGGATAGAACGATGCGCCGTGGGCGAGATCCATCGCCTCTCCTTCCGCGACCTCGCGTCGCATGTCGGAGAGCAGGAGCTCGCCGGCAAAGCCGCCGTGCAGCACCGAGATCGCGACGCTGGCGCCGACCCAGCCGGTACCGAGCACGCCGATGGAGCTCTGTGTCGTCATTACGTGAAGCGTCTCCGCCTAGGGTGTGAAGGTGCGCACCTGACCAT
>DATAIN010000687.1:0-2238 GCA_036262635.1 Gemmatimonadaceae bacterium
AGCGACATCCCGCCGAGGAAGATCACCAGCACGAGGACCTGCGCGTAGGCGCTGTGGCCGACGAGCAGTCCGAGATAGCGGGTCCAGATGGACTCGTAGATGAGTCCAGCCGCGCCCGAGACGATGAAGGCGATACAGAGGAAGAGGAGCATCACCCCTTCCGACGCCCGTCGCACGGAGAGGTCACGGCGACGCTTGTTTGAACCCGGGACGGGACGGGCATCGACGCGGGACTGGCATCGACGATGGAGCTACGACTTCACGGATACGACGGATGACTCGGATATCGACCCGGCTGTATCCGCCTTGTCCGCGTCATCCGAATGATCGTAGTTCCACTGTTAGCGCGGTTGACCGGCTTCGCACCCGCCGATAACTTTCGCCGTCTCAGCAGCGGGGCTTCTCGCCCGCGATGCGTCCGGAGAGATGGCCGAGTGGCTGAAGGCACCGGTTTGCTAAACCGGCATAGGGGGTCAACCTCTATCGAGGGTTCGAATCCCTCTCTCTCCGCTGGATCGAGCTCGGGTGCCAGACGTTCGGCCGGATGCCCGGCGGCGACTGGCACCCGCGCTTTTTTCTCCCCAATCCTCGCTCATGTCCCCGGAGACTCCGCGCGTCCGCTTCGCTCCCTCCCCGACTGGCTATCTCCACGTCGGAGGCGCGCGCACCGCGCTCTATAACTGGCTCTACGCGCGCAAGCTCGGCGGGAAGTTCCTCCTTCGCATCGAGGACACCGACAAGGCGCGAAGCACCGACGAGAGCACGCGCGCGATCTTCGAGGGACTCACCTGGCTGGGCCTCGACTGGGACGAGGAGCCGGTCTACCAGGGCGCGAACCTCGAGCGGCACCGCCGCGACGCCGAGCGCATGCTCGCCAACGGCACCGCGTACCGCTGCTTCTGCACGCAGGCGGAGCTCGAGGAGCGGCGAAAGGAGGCCGAGGCGCGAAAGGAGAGCTTCAAGTACGACCGCCGCTGCTACCGTCTGCCCGCGGCGGAGATCGAGCGGCGCGTCGCGGCGGGCGAGCCGCACGTGCTGCGCTTCCTCGTCCCCGACGGCACGACGGAGTGGAACGATCTCGTGCACGAGCGGATCGCCTTCCCGAACAAGGACATCGAGGACTTCGTCATCCTCCGCTCCGATCGCACGCCGATCTACAACATGGCGGTGGTATCGGACGACATCGCGATGCGGATCACCCTCGTGATGCGCGGCGACGATCACATCTCGAACACGCCGAAGCAGATCCTGCTCTACCGCGCGTTAGGCGCCGAGCTTCCGGAGTTCGGCCACCTCCCGATGATCCACGGGCTGGATGGGAAGAAGCTGAGCAAGCGGCACGGCGCGACCGCCGTCGGGGACTACCAGCACCAGGGGATTCTCCCAGGTGCGATGCTCAACTTCCTCGCGCTCCTCGGCTGGTCCCCGGGGAACGACATCGAGGTCATGTCGCTCGACGACATGGTGCGATTGTTCTCGGCCGATGGGCTGCAGAAGAAGGCCGCGATCTTCGACCCGAAGAAGCTCGAGTGGATGAACGGGCAGCATCTCAGTCGCACGCCGGCGGCCGAGCTCGCGCCGCGTGTCACGCCCCTGCTCGAGGCCGCCGGCCTCGCCACTCGTCAAGAGCTGGAAAAGCGCCGCGACTGGTACGTCGCGTTGCTCGAGCTGTTGAAGGTCCGCGCGCGCACCACCGACGACATCGTCCGCCAGGCAGCCCCCTACTTTCGCGACGAGATCGAGTACGACCGCGAGGCCGTCGCGAAGCAGTGGAAGGATCCCGTCGAGACTCGCGCCGTTCTCGCCGCGACGCGCGAGCGGCTCGGCTCGACCGCATGGGAGCCGGCCGCGATGGAAGAGGCGCTCCGCCAGCTCGCCGAGGAGCGCGGAATCAGCGGCGGAAAGATCTTCCAGCCGCTGCGCGTCGCGCTCACCGGGCTCACCGTGAGCCCCGGGATCTTCGACGTCCTCCTGATGCTGGGCAGGGAGCGCGCCCTGCGCCGGATCGAGCGCGCTGAAGAGTGGCTCGATGCACGAGCCGCGAGCCCGAATTAAAAATCATTGACGCATCGCCGAGCGCTACGGTACATTATCGTACATTATGAAGGAGCCTGATCGCCGGGACCCAGCAGGGCCCGGCGTAGCGCTTTGCGGAGGACCCCCCATGTCGTCGGCGCCGCTCTCCCCCCTGGAACAGAAAGTCTATCACTACCTGATCGACTTTCTCGCCGAGAATAC
>DATAIN010000688.1:0-5580 GCA_036262635.1 Gemmatimonadaceae bacterium
TCGACGCGGCCAGGGATGACGCCGAGCCCCTCGCCCTCTCCCTCCTCGCTCTCGTCGAAGAAGAGCTGCATCCCGAGGCAGATCCCGATCGCCGGCAACCCGCCCGCGAGCGCCGCGCGCACCTCGTCGCGACCGGGCGCCAGGCGCGCCGCGGCGAGCTGAAACGCGCCAACCCCCGGCAGCACCAGCAGATCGCCCTCGACCGCCCGGCGGGGATCCGTCTCGACGCGGACGTCATGTCCCGTCTCCGCGAGCGCCTTGCCGAGCGAGTGCAGGTTGCCCGCGCCGTAGTCGAAGAGCACGACGCGCTTCACGGCGCTTCTCCCGCGGTCGTGTCGAGCGCTCCGAGCGCCGCCTCGATCATCTCCCATGGGCCGACGCTGATCCGGAGCGCCGATCCGCCGGTCGCCGCGAGCTCGCTGCCTAACGGCGGCAGCCCCTCGAAGGGACGCACCGCGACGCCGAGCGCGCGCATCTGCTTCGCCCGCTCGTTCGCGGCCGCCACGGGGACGAGCACGAAGTTGGCCGTCGACGGCAGCGGCGAGAGGCCGCGCGAGCGCAGCTCGCTCGCGAGGCGCTCGCGGTTGGCGATCGCTTCCGTCACGTGACTGCGCGCCCACGCCAGACCCTCACCCAGCGCGGCGAGCGCGGCCCGCTCGGCGAGCGCGTTCACCTTGTACGGCCCGCGCGACTTCTCCACCTCGGCGACGAGCGCCGGAGCGCCCGTCGCGTAGCCGACCCGCAGTCCGGCCAGACCGAACGCCTTCGACATCGTGCGCGCGACGAGCACGCGCTCGCTCGACGCGACAAGATCGAGGAAGTCCTCCCCCGCGAACTCGGCGTAGGCCTCGTCGATGATCACGACTCCGCCCGACCGCTCGACGATGCGCTCGACGGCCCCGCGCGACATCGAGCCGCCGGTCGGGTTGTTCGGCGAGCAGATGTAGACGATGCGCGCCGACGGAGCGAGCATCCCCTCCGCGTCGAGATCGAGCGACGTCGTGAGTCGCACAGGCACCGGTCGCAGCCCGTTCATCCGCGCGAAGATCGGAATCATCGCGAAGGAAGGCTCCGGAAACACGATCGCATCGCCTGGCTCCGCGAAGGCGCGGATCGCCGAATCGAGCACGTCGTCGGAACCGCACCCCGTCACGATGCGGTCGGCGGCGACGCCGAGATAGCCGCCGAGCGCTTCCTTGAGCTGCGCCGCGTAGAGATTGGGGTAGCGCGTCACGCTGGTGAGCGCGGCGTCGCGGATCGCTTCCTCGACGGCGGGAGCGACTCCCCACGTGTTGGTGTTGTCGCTGAGATCGATGCGGCAGGGAGCGCGGTCGGGCGCATAGAGCGAGATCGCGCGGTAGCTCTCGCGCGCGACACGGAGCGCCGCGTCCCGGTCTTCGACGGTGCGGGCCGGCGTCACGAGCCGAGCCTCCAGACGCGCGCGGCAGCGGCGTGGCCGGGGAGTCCCTCGGCGTCCGCGAATGCGCCGACGTCGGGAGCGAGCCGCGCCGCGGCGTCCGGGCTCACGCGCTGCCAGGTCGTCCAGCGCACGAAGTCGAGCGTCGAGAGCCCCGAGTACGAGCGGGCGAGCCCGCCCGTCGGGAGGACGTGGTTGGCGCCCGTCATGTAGTCGCCGAACGCGACGGAGCTCGTCGCGCCGACGAACACCGTTCCCGCGCCACGCAGCCCGGCCAGCGCCGCCGCGTCGTCCTCGACGACGAGCAGCACGTGCTCCGCGGCGATCTCGTTGGCGAGCGCGATCGCCTCACCGAGATCGCGTGCCGCGAGCACGCCGCCCCGCGCCTCGAGCGCGCTCGCGACGATCTCCCGCCGCGCCGCGCTCTCCACGGCCGTCACGAGCTCGCGCTCCACGGCACGCGACGCCTCATCGCCGATCACGATCGCCAGCGCCAGCGCGTCCGGATCGTGCTCGGCCTGCGCGACGAGCTCTCGCGCGACGAGCGCGGGATCGGCGGTCGCGTCGGCGACGACGAGCACCTCGCTCGGCCCGGCGGGCGAGTCGATGGCGACGCTCCCCGACACCTGCAGCTTCGCTTCGGCGACGTAGGCGTTCCCCGGCCCGACGATGCGATCGACGCGCGGAACGCTGGCCGTGCCATACGCCATCGCCGCGATCGCGCCGGCCCCGCCTAACGCGAAGACGCGGTCCACGCCGGCGAGCGCGGCGGCGGCGAGCACGACACCCGCAGGCGACCCGTCGCGCTGCGGCGGCGAGCAGAGCACGATCCCGCCGACCCCCGCGACCCGCGCGGGGATCGCGCCCATCAGCACGCTGCTCGGATATGCCGCACGCCCACCCGGCGCGTACACTCCAACGCGCCCGAGCGGGTCGGGCCGCCGCCCGACGACGATCCCCGGCTCGGTCTCGATCTCCTGCGCCTCGGGGAGGAATGCGCGGTGCGCCGTCGCGATGTTGCGCGCCGAACGCTCCATCGCCCGGCGCAGCGCCGGGTCGAGCGCATCGAGCGCTCGCACCCACATCGCGCGCGGCACCTCGAGCGACGCCAGCTCCACGCCGTCGAGCGTCGCGGCGAGCGCGCGGAGCGCGTCGTCGCCCTCGGCGCGCACGCGCTGCACGATGCCCGCGACCCGCTCGCGCACCGTCGCGTTCCCCTCGGGCACTCCACGCTCGACCAGCCGCCGCCTCTGCGCGGCATCGAGCTCCCCGATCGCCCCGCCGAACGCGAATCCCCGCGCCACGGTCTCTCTCATCTCCCGTCCCTCATCATCTCTCATCTCTCATCGCCCTGTCATGGCCAGTCTGGCGCGCTGAACTCAGGGCATCAGCCGCTCGATCCTCGTCACGAGGATCCCTTCCGCGCCGAGCGCCTTCAGCTCGGCGATGGTGCGATAGACCGTCTGCGCGGGAACGACCGCGTGCACCGCGACGTGCACTCCACCGTTGAGGATGTCGATCACGGTGGGACCGTTCAGTCCGGGGAGAACGCGCTGCACGTCGGAGAGCGCGGCGCGCGGCACGTTGGCCATGAGGTAGCGCTTCCCACGCGCGCGAAGGACCGATGTCAGCGCGGCGGTCAGCTCGTCGAGGGCGCGGCCCCGATCACCATCTCCGGAGCGCGCATCCGGAGCGGCGATCAGTCGGGCCGTGGACTCCATGATCGTCTCCATCTCGCGGAGCCCGTTCACCTTCAGCGTCGAGCCAGTGGAAGTGATGTCGACGATGACGTCGGCGATCCCGATGTGCGGCGCGATCTCCGCCGCTCCGCTCACCGGCACGACCTCGATCGTCTGGCCGCGCCCGCTGAAGAATCGCTCGGTGAGCCGCGGATACACCGTCGCGACGCGGGCACCGTCGGGGATCTCGTCGAGCTCCGTCACGCCGCTGTCGTCGCGCGAGGCGACGACGAGCCGGCAGCGCCCGAACTCGAGATCGGCGAGCGTCTCCAGCGCGCGGCCGGACTCGCTGACGAGATCGAACCCCGTCACGCCGGCATCGGCCGCGCCGTCGGCCACGAACTCGGGGATGTCCTGCGCGCGCACGAACAGCGCCTGGAACTCTCCGCCAAGCGACGCGGTGAGCGCGCGCTCACCCGTGGAGCGCACCTCGAGCCCTGCATCGCCGAACAGCGAGCGCGCCTCCTCGGCGAGTCGTCCCTTGTTCGGCAGCGCGATCTTCAGCATCCAGCTCTCTCCTCAGCGGCCGGCGCGAAGCCGGCGAAAAACAAAAAGCCCGTCCGGATGGACGGGCCGTGGCATCGTGATACGTGCTCTCAGGCGATCAAACGCTCACCCGCACACGCACGCCGACGCCGCGGCCCGGGAGCCGTGGTGCAGATGCGCATGATGATGGGAGACCGGTCGCATGAGCGGCGAAGACTAGAGCCCGCGGGCGCCGAAGTCAACGGAGGCCCTGACGACACACCCACGCGGCGAACCCAGCAACGCCGGCGCGGGGGGGGGGTCGCCCAAGCGAGGGGCCACTCCCGCGCGACGCGGCATGTGCCGTGCACCAATTGCCTTGCCCAGACATTGTGAATAAATTCACAATACTCCGCGGGTCCCGCGGAGACACGTCCCTCAAGGCAAAACGTACGGAGGCTTCAGGAAATGCGGTTCAACGGACTGGCGCTCGTCGCGGGAGCGATGGCGATCGTCGCCTGCAGCGGTGGCGACAAGAATGCACAGCAGACCTCGGCGACCCAGAACGATACGGCGGCCGCCCCGGCCACCCAGAACACCGGCGCCGCGACGACCCCGGCTGCCACTGCCCCGATCACCGGAACGATCCACGAAGTGAAGATGATCGGTGACGGGCAGACCTATAAGTTCGACCCGGCGAACGTCACCATCAAGAAGGGCGATGGCATCAAGTGGATCATGGTGACCGGCGGCCCGCACAACGTCGCGTTCCTCAACGTGCCGGATGCGGCGAAGGGCCAGCTCTCGGCCAACATGCAGAACCAGATGAAGGAGCTCACCAGCCCGATGATGATGAACGCGAACGAGAACTACATCGTCTCCTTCGCCAACGTCCCGGCCGGCAAGTACGATTATCACTGCGAGCCGCACGCCGCGATGGGCATGACGGGCTCGGTCACCGTTCAGTAAGTCGAGCGGTCGCACGACCTGACGAAGGCGGAGGCGAACCAGGCCTCCGCCTTCGTCGTCTCCGCCCTCGTCGGGTGCGCTGCGTCCTTGTGCGCCGCGCGCCTTCACGAGATACTCGCACCCGATGTCTCCCGCCTCCCCGCTCGCCCGCCGCAGTCTTCCCGCCGCGTACTGGATCAACGCGCGCGCGCGAAACGTGCTCCGGCGCCCGCTGCGCATCGCGGTCACGGGACTCATCGCCTTCGTCGTCGCGCTCCTCACTCTCGTCGCGCTGCCGCGCCAGGTGCAGCGCGCCGCGGCGATCGTCACCCCCTCGCCCGACGAGTGGCGTGACACGGCGCGGATCATCGCCGCCACGCAGCGCGAGCAGCTCAGGCTCGCGGCGGCGGAGTCCTCGCTCGTGGTCGCCCGCGAGATCCTGGCGCGTCCTGTCGCGCCGCCCGCGGTCGAGTCGCTGCCACCCGATGTGATCGCGCGCCGCGATTCGCTCGCCGCGATCGCGCTGACGCTGTCACGACTGATCACGCGCGTGGAGCAGGCCCCGCTCGCCGCGTCGTATCGCGCCCTCGCCGACGCGCCCGCGCTGCGCGACGATCCGCGCGTCCGCGCGCTGGTGGATTCCCTCGCCGACGTCGAGCGCGAGCGCGACGCATTCGGCGCCGTGGGCGGGATCGACCCGAACTACGTCGCGCTCACCTCGCGCGCGACGACGATCGGCCGGGCGATAGAGGATGTCGCCGAGGCGAAGCGAGCGGCGCTGCAGCGTGAGGCAGCGAGTCTCAACCCGCCCCCACTCGCGCCCGTCGAACGGCCGACGATCGACACCATCGTACGGGTCGCGCGACGCGACTCGCTGCAGCGCGTGCTCACCGCGCGGCTGCGGGTGCTCGAGGATGCGCGTCGCACGAACGCCGCGGTATCGCGCCGCGCCGAGCGGGCGCGCGAGCTCGCGAACGTGAAGGCGCCGCCGATCGCTCTCCTCACCGCCTC
>DATAIN010000689.1:0-1910 GCA_036262635.1 Gemmatimonadaceae bacterium
GGTATCCACGCTCGACGCCGCCGCCGCACGTTCACGCGATGCGCTCGTCGCGCGGTTCGTGCGCGCGCTCGAGTCGCGTGACACGGCGAGCCTGCGCGCGATGGCGATCACGCGCCGCGAGTTCGCCTGGCTGTACTACCCGTCGACGATCTACGTGCGGCCGCCGTACGAAACGGGGCCGGAGACCATCTGGCAGCTCATGAGCGCGCGGAGCGCGGGCGGACTCTCACGCGTCGTTGCACGCGTGGGCGGAGCGCACATCCGGCTGCTCGGCTACGCGTGCGATCCGACAGCCAGGGTCGAGGGAGCGAACCGCTATCACGAGCAATGCTACCTTCGCTATCAGCGCGCGGGCGCGGACTCCGTCGAGCGACGTCGTCTCTTCGGGAGCGTCATGGAGCGCGGCGGACGCTTCAAGTTCGTCGGGTACGCGAACGACTTCTGAGCCCGGCGATCACCGCGGCGCATAGGCGCTGTCGGTGAGCGCGCGCATGAACGCGATGAGCGACCGCTTCTCGGAGCGCGTCAGGTGCAGGGAGTCCGCTGGAAGCGTCTGGTTGGGAACGCTGAGCCCGAGCCCCGCGCCGCCGCCCGCATCGTAGAAGTCGATCACCTCATCGATGGTGCGGAAGGCGCCGTTGTGCATGTACGGCCCGGTGACCGCCACGTTGCGAAGCGTCGGCGTCTTGAAGGCGCCGCGATTGGTGAGCGTGCGGCGCACTCCCCAGCGGCCCGGGTCCGAATCGACCGCGAGTCGCCGCGCCGGCCAGCGTACGGGAACGCCGAGCACCTCCGGCTCGGATTCGACGAGCGTGGGCGGGGTCGCGCCGCTGAACCCCGGCGGGAAGTGACAGGTCCCGCAGCCCGCGCGGCCCATGAAGAGGTTGAACCCTTGGCGCTCCACCGGGGACAGCGCGCCGCTATCACCGGCGATTGCGCGGTCGAAGCGTGAGTGGTTGGCCGGGATGCCGCGAAGGTACGATGCGATCGCGAAGCGCACGCGACGCGGCGTGACGGCGGCATCCTCGCCGTCCGCGAACGCCGCGGCGAACCAGCGACGGTACGCGGTGTCGGCACGGAGCACGGACGCCGCCTGGTCGAGCGACCCGCCCATCTCCGACGCGCTCCCCAGCACGTCCGTGATCTGATCCTCCAGGAAGTGCGCACGCTCGTCCGCGAAGAGGTCGGGCTGCGTCGCGACGCCGACGAGCGACGGTGTGTTGCGCACGATCGCCCCCGGATGCGTCTCCAGCAACGAGGGCAACGCGCGCCCGTCGGTGAAGGCGCGCCGCGGCGCGTGGCACGACGCGCAGGAACGAGTGCGGGACGGCGAGAGTCGCGAGTCGAAGAACAGCGCGGCACCCAGCGCGGCGATGGCAGCGCCGCGGGGCGCGTCATCCGGCGCATAGAACCGGGCGTCGACCGCGTCGGCATCGTAGATGCTTGCCGCTCGCGTCGACCAGGCGCGGCGCCGCGCGGGCGGCTCGATCCGCAGCGCACGCTGCATGTCGGCCACCTCGTGCGCGAGCGGCTGCACGAAGCGCACGATGAAGCCGAAGCGGTCGAAGCTGTCGAAGTCCGGATGTGTGCGGAGATCGGCGATTGCCGCATCGAACCGTGCGTCGAGCGCGCGCGCCGGGTCGCGATCGGCGAGCAGAGCGCGCCAGGGCGCGAGCGCGTCGCGCACGCCCTCGAGCGCCGCGGCCGATTCGACGATCGCGTCGCCCGACACCGGGGCGTCGAATCCCGCGACGCCGAGCGTCGCGACGCGCGCGATCTCCTGGCGGGCCGCGTCGAAGAGAAACTCCGCTCCCGCCAGGCTGTCCGCGGAGAGCCGACGCAACGCGGCGACGCTGCCACGCAGGCTGGTGACGAGCACCATCGTGCGCGCGAGACGCGCTCGGTCGAGG
>DATAIN010000690.1:0-8549 GCA_036262635.1 Gemmatimonadaceae bacterium
GCTCCCGCCGGCGCGAGCGAGCCCGCGCCCGCCCATCCCGCCATCGCCGTCCGCGCGCCATCCACCCAGGCTGCACGTTCCCCCGCGGCGATCACCGCCCGCGAGGCGGCCCGGAGCACCGCCGCCACTCCACCTTCCGGCGCCCACGCGGTAAGTTTCCCACGTGGCAGCCCGCCCCCGGGGAACGCCGCGTCGAGCGCCGCGATCCCCGTCGAGACGGGACGCGCCACCCGGTTCGCATCTCGCTCGGCGAGCGGCGCCGCGTCCGGAAACCGGTCGGCGATGAGCTGGCGGAGCGCACGAAGCTGGGCTGACATTCAGTCGCGAATCCACGCGATCGGTGGTGGGTGAGAGGGTGGAGGTCCAGTCCGGCAGGGGGTGTGACAGTAACCCGAAGAAAACCCGAATGCAAGAGTCGAGCGCATCCCGCCGGGAAGGCTCGACAGCAGAATTGTGAGAGAAGAGGCGCGCGATGACCCGTCGCGATGTCGACGGGGTTGCAGGGGGAGCGCGCCGCCCGTCCGTGGTGTAGCATTGGCGGCGCCTGACGCCGCACTACTCCCACGACCGCGGACCCCCGATGCCCGCCCCGATCGCGCGCTTCCTCGCGCCCGCTCTCCTCCTCGTCGGATCGCTGACGCCCACGCACGGCGCGCCCGACCCCCTCCGAGTGCTCCGCGCCCTGCCTGACGGTGCCGGCTCGCCTAACGCGCAGATCCGCGTCACCTTCGACCGCCCCGTCGCCGGCTCGCTCGACTACTCCGTCGATCCGAAGACGGTGTTGCGCATCTCGCCGGCCGCGCCCGGCCGCCTCGAGTGGCGTGATCCCGTGACGATCACCTTCACGCCGAACGTTCCGCTGCGATCCGCGACGATCTACACCGTCGTCGTCGACACCACCTTCCACGCGATGGACGGCGCGAAGCTCGAGCGCCCCTACACCTTCGCCTTCCGCATCAGCGGCCCGCGTCTCCTCGCCGGCACTCCGGTCGACTCGCTGAACACGCGCGACGACGTCCTCCCGAACCAGAAGTTCGACCTGGTGTGGAGCATGCCGGTGGATCCGGCCCGCGTCGCGGCGACGAGCTACGTCGAGCTCTCTCCCGCCTGCGTCGCGCCGACGGGGCGCGTCGTACGGCTCCGCGCATCGGGCGTGCGCCCGATCGGCGACCGCGACGACTGGTCGCTTCGCGAAGCCGGCGGGCGCGGTCGCGATCGCACCGCGGACTCGCTGCGCCGCGTCGTCTCCCTCACCCCGGCCAGTCCGCTCCCGCTGAACTGCGCCGCGGAGCTCGTCGCCCCCGTGGAGCTCGACTCGACGCTCTCCGCGGGGCTCGCGCGCTGGGGGTTCCGCACCTACGGACCGCTCGCACTCGTCGCGGGACAGTGCGGGTACAGCACGTACAACATGCCCGCGAACTGTCCGACGGGGCCCGTGGCGCTGCGCTTCTCCAACAGCGTTCGCGGCTCGGCGCTGCGCAAGGCGGTGAAGCTCATCCCCGACGTCCCGTTCACGATGTCGGACACCACGCGCGAGTCGAGCATCTGGCAGTTCGACGCGGAGCTCAAGCCGCGCACCCGCTACGCGATCGTGATCGACACCAGCCTGCGCGACGTGTTCGGGCAGAAGCTCACCGGCAACCCCGCGGTCGGCATCGCGACCACCGGCTACGAGCCCGACGTCAGCTACAGCTCCGGACGGCTGCTCGTCGAGCGCAAGGGTTTCGGAACGCTCCCCGTCAGCAGCGTCAACGTCGATACGCTCATCGTCACCGTCGCGCCGGTGCCCGACTCGCTCGAGGGGGACTTCCTCGGCGCCTCGAACTGGCGCTGGGCGCCACTGTGGAAGCGCATCGCCTCGAGCGCGACCGTCACGCGGGTTCCCGTCCGGCACGCCCTCGACGCGCCGATCATCAGCGGCGTCCGAATCCCGCTGCCTGCCGGCGGGCGCCGCGGCCTCGTCGCCGTCCGCATCGACCGTCCGCGTCCGCCGGACCAGCGCGGAGAGCCCGAGATCGCGCTCGTCCAGGTCACCGATCTCGCCGTGCACGCCAGGCTCGCGCCGGCCAGCGGCGTCGTCTGGGTGACACGCGTCAGCGACGGCACCGTCGTCCCGGGCGCGACGGTCACCGTCCACGACGTCGACGGTCGCGTCCTCGCGACCGCGCCGACCGACCCGCGCGGCATCGCCACCTTCCCGCGACTCGTTCGGAAGAGCACGACCACGACCGACGACGACGAGGGCGACGAAGAAGGCTGGAGCGGTGGCAACTCGGACGGCTATGTCGAGGCGTCGCTCGGCGACGATCGCGCGCTGGTCGGGGTGAGCGAGTACGACCCGGACCTCAGCCCGTGGCAGTTCGGCGTCTCCGGCGCCTGGGGACCGGGGCGTCTTCCCCTCGCCGCCGCCGTCTTCACCGAGCGCGGGATCTATCGACCGGGTGAGCCGCTCTACGCCAAGGCGATCCTCCGCCGCGGGCCGTTAGGCGCCCTCGTCGCCCCCGCGGCGCGCGACTCCCTGCGCTGGGTGTTCTACGACCGCGAAGGCGCCCGCATGCGCGACACCGTCACGCGGCTCACGACTTTCGGAACCGCGACCTACACCGCGACCATCCCGGGCGACGCGAAGCTCGGCGGCTACACCGTCGGCGTCGAGTACAACTGGAACGGCAAGTGGCAGGAGATCGACCGCGCCTGGTACCGGATCGCCGAGTACCGGCCACCCGAGTTCCTCGTCGACGTCGTCGCTCCGAAGGGGACGCTGCTGGCGGGTGACTCGCTCCGCGCGAGCATCGAGGCGCGCTATCTGTTCGGCGCTCCGATGGCCCGCGCGACCGTCGAATGGCGCGCCACGAGCAGCCCCTGGGCGTGGTGGGGGCTGGACATCCCCGGCCTCGAGTCGGGCGAGTGGTACTTCGGCGAGACCGGCTGGTGGTGGGAGGACGACGACGGTGACCTCCGTGATGGCGCCGTGATCGCCAGCGGCACCGATACGCTCGACGCGTCGGGCCGCCGCACCGTCTCGGTCGGGCTGCCTCCGTCTCCGAAGGGCCGTGCCTCGACGGTCACGGTCACCGCGTCGATCACCGACGTGAACCGCCAGTCGGTCGCCGGCTCGGCATCGGTGGTCGTGCATCCCGCGGAGTTCTACATCGCGGCCCGGCCGTTAGGCGAGTCCTACTTCTGGCGCGCGGGCGCGGCACAGTCGGTCGCCGTGCAGGCAGTCCGCCCCGACGGACAGCGCGTCCCCGGCGTCGCCGTCCGCGGAAGCGTGGTGCGCCGCGAATGGCATCAGGTCCACCGCGTGCGCGACGGCGCCGCGGAGACGGTGGGCGAATGGGTCTCCGACACAGTCGCCCGCTGCAGCCTCAAGACGGCGGCGGAACCGGTGCGCTGCGACTTCACCCCCGCCGAAGGTGGAATGTACGTCGTCGGCTTCGAGGCGAAGGACGCGAAGGGACGGCAGGTGCGCACCAGCTTCGGCCGCTGGGCCAGCGGGAAGGACTGGGTGCCGTGGGAAGACGAATCCCGCTTCCGGATGGACCTCATCGCGGACAAGAGCCGCTACAGCGTCGGCGACACCGCGACGGTGATGGTCGCGTCGCAATTCACCCCCGCCGAGGCGTGGATCACCGTCGAGCGCGAGGGGCTCATCGAGCAGCGAAAGATGACGCTGACCTCCGGCTCGACGCTGCTCAAGTTCCCGATCACCGAGGCCTTCGCGCCTAACGCGTTCGTCTCCGTGGTCGTGACGCGTGGCCGGAGCGCCCCGCCCGGTCAGCTCGACGATCCGGGCCGCCCGACGATGCGCGTCGGCTACGTGGAGCTCCGCGTGACCCCGGAGACGAAGCGGCTCGCCGTCACCGTGCAGCCGATGGCGGCCGAGTACCGCCCGGGCGACAGTGCGCGCGTGAAGCTGCACGTCGCGGACGCGCGCGGCACCGGGCGCCGCGCCGAAGTGACGCTCTGGGCAGTGGATGAGGGCGTGCTCTCGCTCACCGGCTACAAGACTCCGGATCCGCTCGATCTCCTCTATCAGCCGCGTGGGCTCGGGATGCGTCTCGCCAGCAACCTGGTCGCCGTCGCGCCGCAGATCCCAGAAGGCGAGAAGGGTCGCCGCAATCCCGGCGGTGGCGGTGGCGCGGACGCAGCCGATGTTCTTCGCTCACGCTTCAAGACGACGGCGTTCTTCCTTGGCTCCGTCGTCACCGATGCATCCGGAGACGCGATCGCGACCGCGAAGCTTCCCGACAACCTCACCACCTTCCGCGTGATGGCGGTCGCGGTCACGCAGGCGGACCGCTTCGGGAGCGGAGAGGCGAAGATGCTCGTCACGCGACCACTGGTCGCGCGGCCGGCACTTCCTCGATTCCTGCGCCCGGGCGATGACTTCACCGCCGGCACCGTGGTGAATCGACGCTCCGGCGCCGCCGGAGAAGTCACCGTGCAGGCAGCGAGCACCGGCGTCGAGCTGCGCGGCGATGCCGAGCAGCGCGCGAGCCTCGAGCAGGGGCGCGGCACCGAAGTTCGATTCCCCTTCCGTGCGTCGATCGCCAATGCGGGGGACCTCGGCGACACCGCGGTCTTTCGCTTCACCGCCACCGGCGCCGGCGACGTCGACGCCGTCCAGACGAAGCTCCCGTACCGCCCGGATTACCATCCGCGCGCCTACACGACGAGCGGCGTGCTGCGCGATACCGCGACCGCGGAGCTGGTGCTGCCCGCGGGGACGGATGCCGCACGCTCGCGCATCGAGATCAGCTTCGGCGGATCGGTGATGGCGCTCGTGCAGGGCGCCTACCATCGAATGCGGGTCTATCCCTGGTACTGCACCGAGCAGGTCACCAGCGCCGGACGCCCGATCCTCTCGCTCTACAGCGCCGCGCAGGCGAGCGGCGCCCCGAATCTCGCGCCGTCCACCGCGCGCCGTGATCTCGAGCTGGCGGTTCGCATGCTCAGCGATCGGCAGCGGGAGGACGGTGGCATCGGCTACTGGGATTCGGAGCACTGGACCACACCATGGCTCAGCGCCTACGCCGCCGACTTCCTCATCGATGCACGCGAGGCGGGGATCGCCGTCAACGATTCGGTGCTCGCGCGACTCGCCGAGTACCTCAAGCGCAGCCTGAAGACGGACGTGCCGAGCGAGAGCGTGATGCGCAGCTGGTACGCGTATCGCGGCTCGCTCCTCGCCGAGCGCGTCGCGACGGTCGACCTGCTCAGTCGGTTGAAGAAGCCCGACGTCGCCGCCGAGAATCAGCTCGTCGCCCAGGCGGCGCAGCTGCGCTGGGAGGATCGCGCGCGCCTCGCCGAGGTCATCGCGCGCCGCGGCGCGATGCGCACCGCCGCCGAGCTGCTCTCGTCGGAGTGGTCGCAGGTGCAGATCGAGGGTCGCCGCGCCGTGCTGCCGGAGGCGGCGCGCGACACGGTCTTCTATTTCGAGAGCGTCGTGCGGCCGGCCGCCCGGCTGCTCCAGGCGACGCTGGCGGTGAATCCGACGCATCCGCTCGTCGGGCCGCTCGTCGAGAACGTCGTGCAGCAGGGAAGGGCGACGCGCTGGTGGAACACCCAGGACTGGGCCTCCGCGGTCGAGGCACTCGTCGCCTTCGAGCGGAAGCAGCGGGCGTCACCGCCGGGCGTCGTCCGCGTCCGATCCGGGAATCGCGTACTGTTCGCGACGGACGGCAGGTCGATGACCGCCGACTCGACCATGGCGCTCACGGGGCTGCTCAGCGACCGCGCGGACGGTGCGTCGGCCGTTCGCCTGACGATCGACCGCCCTGGCGCCACGGCCGGTGCCCCGCCGGTCTACTTCTACGCGACCGTCCGCGAGGTCCCGCAGCGCCGCCCGGTCCGGCCGGACGATCACGGCATCCAGGTGGAGCGGTGGTACGAGCGCTTCGACTCGCGGGCCCCGATCACCTCGATCGCCGAGGGGGAGCTGGTTCGGGTACGTCTGCGCATCACGATCCCGGCCGATCGCGAGTTCGTCGTGATCGACGATGCGCTCCCCGCGGGGCTCGAGGCGGTGGACCTCAGCCTGCGCACGACGGCGCCGCTCCCGGGGCCGGGCGCGAACCAGGTCGTCGCGCGCAGCTTCGAGGATCGCGAGGAGGAGGAGAACGTTCGCTGGGGCTTTGGCAGCTGGGATTCCGGCTGGTGGTCGCCCTTCGATCATCGCGAGCTGCGCGACGATCGCGTCGTGTACTTCGCGACGCGACTCTGGCGCGGGAGCTACACGGCAAGCTACATCGCACGCGCGACGACCCCGGGCGTGTTCGTCCGTCCGCCGACCCACGCCGAGGAGATGTACAACCCCGCCATCTTCGGTCGATCCGACGGCGGCGTCTTCACCGTGACGAAGAAGCCGAAGTGAGACGCTGGCTCCTTCGCGCGCTGGGAGTCGCGGCGGCCGCGTCGGTCGCGGTCGCCGCATGGGTGGCGTGGCCGCTGCCGGAGGGACTCGTCGAGCCGGCGGTCGCGCCGCAGCTCGTCGTCACCGATCGGCAGGGAGTGCCACTCCGGGGCACGCGCGCCGGCGACGGGACGCGTGCGCGGTGGATCGCGCTCGGCGACATCGACCCGGACCTGATCACCGCCTTCATCGCCGTGGAGGACCGGCGGTTCTACGAGCATCATGGCGTCGACTGGCGCGCCGTCGGCCGTGCCGCGCGCGATGGATTCCGCGCGCGCCGCGTCGTATCCGGCGCCTCGACGCTCACGATGCAGACTGCCCGCCTGCTGGTGGGAAACGACCGCGACTGGCTCGGCAAGATCTCGCAGGCGCTGTGGGCGCTCCGCCTCGAACGCCACCTCAGCAAGCAGGAGATTCTCGAGCAGTATCTGAACCGGGTGCACCTCGGTGAGGGGACGGTCGGCGTCGCCGCCGCGACTGCGCTCTACTTCGACGCATCGCCGCGGGAGGTGAGCCCCGGGCAGGCTGCATTGCTCGCCGCGATCGCCCATTCCCCGGCGACCGACAATCCCTTCCAGTCGGTGCGACGCGCGACGCGCGGCCGTGCCGCGGCGCTCCGCCGGATGCGGAGCGCCGGTTTCCTGGACGAGGCGCAGGCCGCCGCCGCGCTCGACGAGCCGGTGCGGCAGTCATCGTCGCGGAATCCCTTCCTCGCGCCGCACTTCACGACGCGAGTCCTGCAGTGGGCGGACGACTCCGCGCTGGCCACGCCTCGCGCGTTAGGCGGCGACGGCGTGCTCCGAACGTCGCTCGACCTCGCGCTGCAGGAGTCGCTCGAGTCCGAGGTGCGGCACACGGTCTCGATGCTTGCCGACCGCGGGGTACGGCAGGCGGCGGCGGTGGTGCTCGACAATCCCACCGGCGAGGTGCTGGCGTGGGTTGGCTCGCCGGACTTCTGGGAGGGCGCCGAGGGCCAGACCGACATGGTGATCTCGGCACGGCAGCCCGGCTCCGCGCTCAAGCCCTTCGTTTACGGTCTCGCCTTCGATCGGGGCTACACGCCGGCGACGGTGCTGGCCGACGTCGCCCGCTCGTACACGACGTCGATCGGTATCTACCGTCCGCGCAACTACGACCATCGGTATCACGGACCGGTGCGCGTCCGCGAGGCGCTGGGGAGCTCGTACAACGTTCCCGCGGTGGCGATGGCTGAGGAGCTGGGTGTGGCGAGCGTCCTCGGTACGCTGCGCGACGCGGGGTTCGCGTCGCTGCGGCAGTCGGCGGACCACTACGGGCTGGGTCTCGCGTTAGGCAACGGCGACGTGAGCCTGCTCGAGATGGCCAATGCCTATCGCGCGCTCGCCAATCGCGGCGAATGGCATCCAGCCCGCTGGCGCTCGGCCGGCGATGGCCCCGCGCGGGAAGGGGCCCGGCGCGTCATGAGCCCGCGCTCGGCGGCGCTGGTGCTCGATATCCTCGCCGACCCCGAGGCGCGGGTGCCCGGCTTCGGCCTCGCGACGCCATTCGACTTCGCGTTCCCCGTCGCGGTGAAGACGGGAACGAGCCGGCACTTCACCGACAACTGGGCGGCCGCGGTGACGAGCCGCTTCACCGTCGCGGTGTGGGTCGGCAACTTCGACGGGCGTCCGATGGCCGGCGTCAGCGGAATCACCGGCGCCGGCCCGCTCCTCCACCGCGCGGTGCTGGAGGTGGCGAAGCGCTATCCGCCCGGCGCCTTCGCCACGCCCGCGCAGGAGGGGGCCGTCGCGGTGGAGATCTGCCGGGTGTCGGGGAAGCGCGCCGGGGCGCACTGCCCGCGGGCGACGGAATGGTTCGCGCCGGAGACGGTCTCCGCGGATACCTGCGACTGGCACGAGGGCGGGGTGCTGCGGCTTCCCGCGCCCTACGCGGAGTGGCTGGCACAGGGAGGGGCGGGAGCGGGAACGTTGCCGATGGCGGCGGATCGGTTGCGGTCGGCTGGTGCGACGGCCGTAGCTTCGCAGTCGGGGGGGGCCCCCCGGCGCCCCGACTCCACTCGCCCCGCCTTCCACATCGTCTCCCCGCTCGACGGCGATCGCTACGCCGTCCCGCCCTCCGTCGATCCGCGCTACGCCACCATCCCGCTCCGCGTCGC
>DATAIN010000691.1:0-3803 GCA_036262635.1 Gemmatimonadaceae bacterium
GATGGATCACCCCTTCCACCTGCACGGCTTCTTCTATCAGGTGCTGCAGGTCGATGGTCAGCCCCCCGCCTTCCGCTCGTGGGAGGACACGGTGAACGTGGGCCCCAGGAGTCGCGTGCGCATCGCGTGGATGTGCGACGACCGGCCCGGTGAATGGATGTACCACTGTCACATCCTCGAGCATCACGCATCGGGGATGATGGCGCACTTCGAAGTCGTGCGGCCATGACGCTCTCGATCGCGTCACCAGCGTTCACTCCCGACGACGTGATCCCCCGCCGTCACACCTGTGACGGCGAGGACCTGTCGCCCGAGCTGCATTTCTCCGGCGCGCCCGCGGGGACACGCAGCCTCGCGCTCATCGTCGAGGATCCCGACGCTCCCGACCCGGCGGCGCCAAAGCGCGTCTACTGCCACTGGATCCTCTACGACATCCCTCCGACCACGCCCTCGCTGCCGGAAGGCGTGCGCCGCGCGCAGCTCCCCGCCGGGACGCGCGAGGGTGCGAACGACTGGGGACGCACAGGGTACGGCGGTCCCTGCCCGCCCATCGGGCGCCACCGCTATTACTTCCGCCTCTTCGCGGTGGACCGCATGCTCGGCGACATCGGCACACCCTCGAAGAAGCAGCTCGAGGCAGCGCTGGGCGCGCACGTGCTCGAGAAGGCCGTCGTGATGGGGACGTACGAGCGGGCGAAGGGGCGCTGATATCGAGCGGCCGGTCTGGTCCGGGAAGCGCGCGCGGCGCTAGATTCCTTCTGCCGGGAGGGCTGGCAGAATGGCTAATGCAGCGGTCTTGAAAACCGCCGTCGCGCGAGCGACTTACAGGTTCGAGTCCTGTGCCCTCCGCTCGACCGAACGAGAAGCGCCCCTCACCACATGGTGAGGGGCGCTTCGACTTTCGCCGCTCAGCGCGATGCGGTCTCTTCGGGTCGCGGTGCGCTCGCCGCGAGCACCCACGCGCCGAGCAGCTCGCGGCGGAGATCGTGCGCGCCGCGCGTCGTCGACGCGGCGACGAGGCCGTATGCGGCGCGCGCCGCCGCGACGTTGCCCGTCTTCAGATAGCTGACCACCGCGCCCTCGCCGAGCAGGTCGGGCGAGAGCCAGAAGTCCCCGTGCGAGGCGGCGGCGAGCAGGACGTCCGCGGCGGGGGCGCTGCGCCAGTAGTTCCAGCTCGCGAGCCCGTGCAGGAACTCGATCGCCGCGCGCGCCTCGGCGGGCGCGGCCGGCTGCCGCGCGAGGTAGCGCTCGACTTCGGCGTAGAACGCGGCATCGTCGACCCCCGCGCTGCCGCCGGCGATCGTCTCCTCCGCGTCGCGGACCGTCTCCACCCAGGCGCGCCAGTCGATCGGCGCGTCCGTGGACGCCAGCATCCGCCGCGTCGCGCGCACGCGTCCCGCCGCGACGATCTGCGCCGGGTCGGCGCCGCGAAAGTCTCCGCCTCTCACGCGCGCCGCGAGCTCCATCGCCTCGAGGCGCGGGATGCCACCGACCACCGTGTACGGTTGGACGCCGGCCACCGCGCGCCGCCGCTCGAGCAGCCGCGCCAGACCGAAGCGCGAGCCGGAGAGCGAGACGAACCCGCTCGCCTCTTCCTTCAGGTAGCGCGAGCGTTCGGCGCCGAGATCGAGCGTCGGGTAGAAGTCGGAGTTCGCGCCTCCCCCGCCGACGAGCGGCGCGAAGGTCGACGCATCGGCGACGCGCAGCGCGTCGAACATCTCCGGCGTGATCGGCAGGACGCGCTTGTAGTCCTCGGCGATCGCGCTGTCCGCGAACACCGACCAGTCGGGAGCGCGCAGCTTCCCTTCCTTGCTCGCGACGATCAGCAGGTCGTGGTTGCTGACGTTGTAGAGCGCGTAGTCGGGAAAGTTCTCGGCGAGCGCGCGCACCACCGAGAGCACCAGCCCGTCGTGCATCTCGGAGACGTGCACCCACTGCGCGAACACTCCGTCCGCGTTCATGTAGCGCCGGACGTGGCTGTAGAACTCCGTGGTGAACAGCCCCGAGACGCCGGCCACCCACGGGTTCGACGGCTCGGAGATGATCAGGTCGTAGCGTTCCCCCGCGGACGCGAAGTACGAGCGCGCGTCGTCGTAGACGAACTGCGAGCGCGGGTCGTCGAAGACGCGCCGGTTGGCCGGGTAGAAGGCGCGCGACGCGCGGACCATCTCCGGCTCGATCTCGATGGTGACGACCCGCTTCAGCGCGCTCGCGCCGAGCAGCGCGTGTGACGACATCCCCGATCCCTGGCCGATGATCGCGGCCACCTTCGCCCGCGGCACGTGCGCGAGCGCGACGAGCGGGACGAGCGTCTGGGTGGACGCGTCGTGCGTGAAGCGCGTCGGTGTCGCGGGAGGGACGAACCACTCGGGGCCGAGCGACGCGTCGGGCTTGCCGTTCGTCGCGAGAGAGAGCCCGTTGCTGGCGGGAATACGACGGACGCTGACCGTCGCGGTGCGCCCATCGGAGAAGAAGACCATGCTCGGCGCGGCCACCGAGCGCGCGACCCCGTAGCGGAAGACACCGCTGCTCAGCAGCCCGCGATCGAAGCGCGTCGACACGCCAAGGAGCAGCACCACGCCGCCCGCGATCGCCGCGAGCAGCGCCGGGCGCTGAATCCACCGCATGGGGGGCCGCTCTGTCCCGGCGAGAATCAGCCAGGCGCCCAGTCCGATGTCGATCATCGCGCCAAGCACGATCATCCACTTGAGCCCGAGCGTCGGCAGCACCACCAGCGCGGCGAGCGCGACGCCGACGATCGAGCCGAGGGTGTTCACACCGTAGACCTGGCCTAACGCGCGCTCACCGTTCGCGCCCCGCAGCAGGAGCCGCGTGATCAGCGGCAGCGTCATCCCGGCGCAGATCGTGGCGGGGAGCATCACCGCCAGGCAGATCACGTAGCGAGAGATGCTGAAAGCGGTGTACCCCGCCGGCGACCTGCTGAAGGCGGCCATGAAGTCCGCCATCCACTGGAAGGAGCGCATGTACACCGGCAGCGTCGCCGCCGCGAGTACGCCCATCGCGAGCTGAACGCGCGCGAGCCGGGTCAGCGCTCCGGCGTCGTCGCCCGCGCGGCGCCGGATGACGAACGCGCCGATCGCGAGACCGAGGATGAACGCCGAGAGCATCAGCTCGAAGGAATGCGTCGCCGCGCCGAGGACGAGCGACAGCATCCGGATCCATCCGATCTCGTAGACGAACGAGGATACCGCCGTCCCGAAGCTGACGACGAGGAGCAGCCGGCGGATCCGCGCGCTCACCTCGGCGCCCGGCGCGGAAGCGACGGGCGCGGGCGCTCCGTCCGCGATCTGGCCGGGGGCGCGCCGGTCGGCAAAGAACACCGCGCCCGCGACTGCGATGTTCGCCATCGCCGCGGCGAGCAGCGTGCCGGGGAGCCCGGCGACGTCGATCAGGTAGAAGCCCGCGAGCAGCACACCGACCGCGGCGCCGAGGGAGTTCGCGAAGTAGAGCAGCGAGATCTTCCGCCCCGCGCCGTCGCGCGAGCGGCGGAGCGCGCCCGCCGTCATCAGCGGGAAGGTCGCGCCGAGCAGCACGGACTGCGGGAGGATGAGCAGCGCGGCCACGGACCACTTCACGACGACGTGCAGAGCGCCGGGTCCGAGCGCGGGGAAGACGGAATCGTAGAGGAGATGCGTCGTCCAGACGAAGACGTCGTGGAAGAGCAGCCCGATGATCCCGACCACCACCTCGACCGCGGCGTACCAGCGCAGCGGGTGGCGCACGCGCTCTCCTCTCCGGCCGACGCCGAGCGCACCGAGCGACATCCCGCCGAGGAAGATCAC
>DATAIN010000692.1:0-5064 GCA_036262635.1 Gemmatimonadaceae bacterium
ACCGTTCCGGATCCGGACTGCCACGGCCCGGAAGCCCTCGACCGCGCGAACTCCTTTCACCGCGGCCAGCTCGTGTCGTACTCGCGCCGGCCGCGGCTGCGTGAAGGCGACGGTCACGTCCTCGCGCTCGACGACGCGGAACTGCAGATGCCCCATGTACCGCGCCACGTCGAACGCGAAGATCCCCGATACCAGCACCGCGGCCGCCATCGCGACGCCGAGCACCGAGGCCAGCGTGCGCAGCGGACGATGCTCCACGGTCCGCAACACCATTCGCACCGACGAGGGGAGGAGGTGGACGAAGCCCAACCGCTCGAGGAGCAGGGGCCGGTACACCGGCGGCGACGGCGGTCGCATCCCCTCCGCGGGGGGCAACGCGACCGCGGCGCGCACCGCGCCCACCGCGCCGAGCACCGCGGCCACGGCGCTGACCACGACCGCGAGCAGGACCAGCGGGAGGCTCGTGTGGTGCCGGAAATCGGGGAAGTGGAAGAAGGGCGCATAAAGGCCGGTGTACCTGCGTCCCACCCACACGCCTAGCGGGATCCCCATCAGCGCCCCGCCGACGACGGCGGCGAGCGCGTAGCCCGTGAAGTGCGCCGCGATCTCTCCGTTCGCATAGCCGAACGCCTTCAGCGAGGCGATCTCGGAGCGCTGCGTGGCGATCAGCCGGGAGAGCACCACATTGATGAGAAAGGCGGCGACGGCGAGGAAGATCGCCGGCATGACGATCCCGAATGCGCGCAGCTGCTCGATCTCGCCCGTGATCACCCGATTCGACACCTGGTCGGCGCGACCGTAGGCGTGACCGCCGCCGTAACGGTCGAGCAGGGCATCGAGCCGCGCGATCACCGCCTTCTCGCTCGCCCCGGGCGCGAGGGTGAGGGCGACGTCGTTGAACGATCCGTCCATACCGTAGAGCGGCCCGAGCGCGTCGCGATGCATCCAGAAGATCCCGAACTGCCGGCTGTCTCCGAACTGCGCGAATCCCGCCGCGGCGGCGTGGACGAACTCCGGCGAGATGGCGACACCGACGATGTGCAGTCGGCGCCACCGGCCATTGATCACCGCGCCCAGCGAGTCCCCGACCCGCAGCGTGTTGGCATCGGCGAAATGCTCCTCCACCAGCACTTCGTCCGCGTGCCCGGCGCTCACCATCCGACCGCTCCGAATGCGCACGAGATTGATGGCCGGATCTCGCGCGGGATCGAGCGACACGAAGTACCCGGTTCCCGGTCCCGCGAGTCGCGGCACCTCGAGGAGCGCACTCACGGCGACTCGCGTCACCACCGCCGTGACGCCGGGGATTGCGCGCACGCCTTCCGCTACCGACTCCGGTGCCCGGGTGAGCGACGCGAACACGTCCGCAAAACGCGCCGTCGCATAGTACGAGTCACGGGCGCGCTGGATGGTCTGCAGCGTGCTTCCCATCGCCACGACCGAGGCCACGCCGCACCCGACGACGCCGGCGATCGAGAGGATCTGGCCGCGCATGCGGCGCAGGTCCCGGAAGAGCTTGCGGTCGAGAGCGCGCATGGGCGATCACCAGCTCAACTGCTCGGGGGAGACGCGCGTCGCGTTCCGCCGGTCCTCGACGATCCGCCCGCTCGAGATGCGGACCACCCGGTCGCCCATCGCGGCGATGACGACGTTGTGGGTGATGAGCACGGTGGAGGTCCCGAGCTCGCGGTTCACGTGCTCGATCGCCGTCAGCACGAGCTTCCCCGTCTCGTAGTCGAGCGCTCCGGTCGGCTCGTCGCACAGCAGGACCTCGGGCCGCTTCGCGATCGCGCGCGCGATCGCCACGCGCTGCTGCTCTCCCCCGGAAAGCTGTGACGGGAAGTGGTTCGCGCGCCCTTCGAGCCCGACGAGCGCCAGCGCATCCTCCGGACGCATCGGGGCGCGGCTGATCTCGGTCACGAGCGCCACGTTCTCGAGTGCCGTGAGACTCGGGATCAGGTTGTAGAACTGGAAGACGAATCCGACGCTCTCCCTACGAAAGCGCGTCAGCACCCGCTCGTCGGCGCGCGTGAGATCCCGGCCGCGGAACACGACGCTCCCACTCGACGCCACGTCGATCCCGCCGAGGATGTTCAGCAGCGTCGACTTGCCGCTCCCCGATGCGCCGAGCAGCACCACGAGCTCGCCGCCGAAGAGGTCGAGGTCCACCGAGCGCAGCGCGTGGACCTCGACCTCTCCCATGCGATAGGTCTTCGTGAGCCCGCGGATCTCGAACACCGCTGGACGGGGAGCCGCGACGGGTTCCGCGACACTCAGTGACGCGATCGACGGTGTCGGGACGGCGATCGGCTCTGCCGTGCTGGCCACGGAGCTTCTCCTCGCGCCTTCACGGCGATCGTTCAGAACGAGACGAACAGCTCGTCCTTCACCTCGCGGACGCCGGGAGCGTTCCACGCGGCCCGCTCCGCCTCCTGCCGCTCGGCCCAGCTCCGCACCGTTCCGCGGAGAATGACTTTTCCGTCCGTCGTCTCCACCGTGATCTTCTTCGCGTCGAGCTCCGCGCTCCGCTTCAGCGCCGACTCGATCTCCGCCTTCACCTCGTAGACCGAGACCTTCGGCTTGATGGTCACGAGATCGGTCAGCCCCTTCACCCCCGTGAGATAGCGGACCGCCCGCTCGGCGGCGGCCTTCTGGTAGTACCAGTCCACCGACCCCTCGAGCGTGATCCACCCGTTCTCGACGCGGACCTTCACGAGCTCCTCGGGAACCTCGATGTCCCAGCGGAGCGCGTTCACCGCGGCGTGCGCGATATCAGTATCGCTCCGCGTCAGGCCGCCCGGGATGTTCACCTTGAGGTCCTCGGCGAGCGCGCGGATTCCCGTCACCCGCTCGGCGGCGCGCTCGGCGGCGAACTTCTGGGCGAAGGTCGACACGTAGCCGACGAGAGTCACGACGCCCTCCTTCACGGCGACGCCGATCTCGGCGTCCCGCACGCTCGGATCCCAGCGAAGCTCGTCTTCCACGTCGCGTTGCAGCTGCAGATCGGTCTTCATCTCTCCCTCCGCGTTCGATGCCGTGCGCTACACTCTCGAGCGCCTAACGATGCGCCCGCGGCGGGGACGCGTCTGTCCGCCAAAGGGAGACCGGGCGTGGGGAGACCCACGTCAGGGGCCGTGCATGTAGGGCATTCACCCTCACGCCGCCGAACATCGCCCGACGGGTTCCGTCCGGACGCGGGGCGACGTTGAGACGGCGGCCATCGGCCGCCCGACCCTCAGCGACGCGAGGCAGCGATGACGACTTCCACGCTCACTCCACCAGCGGTCCCCACCGTCCTCCCCGAGCCCCTCCGCGCTCCGGTTGTGGCCCCCATCGTCCTCTGGTTCGACGCGATCGGTCGTTCCGACATCGGCGCCGTCGGCGGCAAGGGCGCCAACCTCGGCGAGCTGACGCGCGCCGGCCTTCCGGTCCCGAACGGGTTCGTCGTCACCACCGCCGCGTACGCGGAGTTCATGAGCGCGAACGGTCTCGACGAACGCATCCGCGACGAGCTCTCGCGTCTCGAGGTCGACGACACCGCGAAGCTTCGCGCGACCGCCGACGCGATCCGCTCGATCATCCGCGAGGCGTCCGTCCCCGATACGGTGCGTGGCCCCGTGCTCGACGCGTACCGCCGGCTCGCCGAGCTGGAGCAGGTCGACCGTCCGCTGGTTGCGACGCGCTCGTCCGGCACCGCCGAGGACACCGCCGCCGCATCGTTCGCCGGAATGTTCGAGAGCTTCCTCAACGTGCGCGGTGAGGATGCGCTCGTCGCACGGCTGAAGGACTGCTGGGCCTCCGGGTTCAGCGCGCGGATCCTCTTCTACCGCGCGAAGCGGCAGCTTCCAACCGAGATGCCGGTCGCGGTCGTCGTGCAGCTCATGATCTCCTCGGAGAAATCCGGAGTCATGTTCACCGTCGATCCCGCGCTGCACGATCCGCGGCACGTCGTCATCGAAGCCGCGTGGGGACTCGGCGAGGTCGTCGTCGGCGGGATGGTGACGCCCGACCACTACGTCGTCGACAAGACTTCGTCGCGCATCATCGCCCGGACGGTCGCACGCAAGGAGTTCATGCTTCTCCCGGACGAGACCGCCGGCGGCACGAGACGCATCGATCTCGACGCCGAGCCGCTCGCGACCCGGCCCGTCCTGGAAGACGCCGAGCTCCGCGCGCTGCTCGAGCTCGCGAAGCGCACCGAGGCACACTACGGTGTCCCGCAGGACATCGAGTTCGCCATCCGTGGCGACCGCACCTTCCTCGTCCAGACGCGACCGATCACCGCGCTCGGCCCGGCGACTCCGACTCCCCCCGAACCGGCCGAGGGATCGCCGATCGTCCGCGGGCTCGGCGCGAGCCCCGGCCTCGTGTCCGGCATCGTGCGCGTGATCGCCGAGCCGAGCGAGGGCGCGAAGCTCCAGCAGGGCGAGATTCTCGTCGCGCGCCGCACGTCGCCCGACTGGGTGCCGGTCATGCGCCGCGCGGCAGCGATCGTCACCGACTCCGGCGGGATGACCTCTCACGCGTCGATCGTCTCGCGCGAGCTCGGGATTCCGTGCGTCGTCGGCACCGCGCACGCGACGACACGACTGAAGGACGGAATGCTGGTCACCGTAGACGCTGGGGCCGGCGTCATTTTCGCCGGCG
This sequence comes from Gemmatimonadaceae bacterium, assembly GCA_036262635.1. Taxonomy (GTDB): domain Bacteria; phylum Gemmatimonadota; class Gemmatimonadetes; order Gemmatimonadales; family Gemmatimonadaceae; genus JABFXC01. The sequence continues at coordinate 4,648 of DATAIN010000692.1, forward strand.
CGCCGGGCCGTACGCTCGCGGCACCTGAATCCGCGGTTACAGAGGCGCACGAGCCCGCGCTCGCCGCTCCCGTCGTCACCGCGACTCGGCTGTACGTCAACCTCGCCGAGCCCGAGCGCGCCGATGAGATCGCGAGCCGCGACGTGGATGGCGTCGGGCTGCTCCGCGCAGAGTTCATGCTGCTCTCAGCGCTCGACAACCAGCATCCGCGGCGCCTGCTCGAGTCGGGGCGCGCCGAGGAGTTCGTGACGCGGATGTCCGACGGGCTCCGGATCTTCGGAAAGGCGTTCGCTCCCCGCCCCGTGGTGTATCGCGCCATGGACTTCCGTTCCAACGAGGTCCGTGGCCTCGAGGGCGGCGCCGACTTCGAGCCGGTCGAGGACAATCCGATGATCGGCTACCGCGGCTGCTATCGCT
>DATAIN010000693.1:0-23922 GCA_036262635.1 Gemmatimonadaceae bacterium
GCGAAGGAGTGGATGCGCGGGAGCGTCCTCGACGTCCATCACGAGCAGCGGCTCGCGCGCCGCGGCGACGCGACCCGACACTCCCTCTCCGATCCGCACCCGCGCGCCCCCTGCGACGTTCGGCGCGATTCCCCGCGCGGCCGCGAGATAGAGGTGCTCTCCGTCGGGGGCGACGAGCATCAGCGAGCAGCGCTGCGCCTGCATGTCGTCCCCGACGAGGGCGAGCAGGCTGTCGACGAGCTGCTGCGGATCCTCGGTCGCGGCGTCGAGGGTCAGCACGCGGTCGATCAGGTAGATCGTGCGCGTCTTCTGCCGCAGCGACTCGCTCCGGCGGTGCAGCTCGACGTGCGCCTTCTCGAGCTGCTCGACCGCGGCGAGCACCTGCTGCTCCACCGCCTGCGCGCGCCGCGCGGCCTTGCGCGCTTCCTCGCCGGCGCGCGCGACTTCCCGCTCCATCGCGACGACCTGTGCCGGGTCGGCGCCGCCACGCGCCTGCGAGAGCTGCTGCTCGAGGACCGCGAGCTTGCGCACGTACTCGCCGTGCACCTTCTGCGTGACGTCCTCCAGCGTGTGCACCGCCTCCTCGCGCGCCTCGCGCTCGTTGAAGCGCAGGAAGGCGAGCTCGAAGAGCGCGACGGCCGGGGCGAACCGCTCGGAGGCGCGGGTGCCGAAGATCTTGCGCGGCTCGTAGAGCGCGATCACCGCGGCGAGGTGGCCGTCGGCGCGGATGCCGCGCAGCGAGAGCCAGCCCCCTTCGCTCTGCGCGCGCAGACGAAAGAGGCGCGCATACTCCTCGGACTGATCGCCGAGGTCGACGAACTGGCCGCCGCCGGCGACGCTCATCCGGACGCTCGCCGGGAGATGATCGAAGGTCGTCTCCACCGCGCTGCGCTCGATCTCGCCGCCCGACGGCGTGAGCCGGTCGCTCAGCATCTCGCGGCGCCCGTCGTAGCGCAGCAGCGCGACGTGGGATGCGCGGTCGATCTCCGCGAGCCCCTCGCCGAGCGCGACGAGCGCGCCGTCGAGATCCGGGGCGACGCTGAGCGCGTGCGCGAGCGAGGCGAGGGTGCGTGGCGGCATGTCATTGGTGACGCGCGGCGCGCGCCGGGGCAACAGGCGCCGCCCGCCGCGAGGGAGCGAGGAGGCGAAATGATGGTCCCCCGCTATGGCGAAGTCAATCGCGCGCAACGCTCGCGGAGCGCCTCGTTTTCGCTTGACTCTGCCTGGTGTGCGGGTAACTTCCCTCGCGATGGAGGCGCGCACGGTCCAGCTGGTTCTGCACTACGACGGCAGCGGCTTCGCCGGATGGCAGCGGCAACGAGCGGAACGGACCGTCCAGGGCGTGCTCGAGGAGACTCTGGCGAAGCTCTGTGCCGCTCCCGTCCCGGTGACGGGAGCCGGACGGACGGACGCCGGGGTGCACGCGCGGGGTCAGGCGGCTGGAGTCCGCGTCGACGCGAAGTGGTCGCCGCACTCGCTGCGCCGGGCGCTGAACGCGACGCTTCCATCGGACGTGTGGGTCGCCGCGGCCCACGAGATGCGTCCCGAGTTCCATGCGCGGTACAGCGCCGTCTCGCGCCGCTACACCTACGTCGTCGGAACCGACGAGGACGCGGCGTCACCCTTCCGGCGTCCGCGCGAGCTCGTCGAGCGTCACCCGCTCGACCGCGACCTCCTCGACGAGGGCGCGCGCGTCATCGTCGGCGAGCACTGCTTCCGCGGCTTCGCGGTGCAAGGCACGGCGCCGGAGACGGACGACCATCGATGCATCGTTCACGATGCGCGCTGGCTCGACCGGCCCGGGGGGCTGGCGTTCGAGATCGAGGCCAACCGCTTTCTCCATCACATGGTGCGCTTCCTCGTCGGAACGATGCTCGAGATCGCCCGCGGCCGACGCCCGATCGCCGACATGCGGTCGCTCCTCGCGGCCTCGGTGAATCGCGACGTCTCGCCCCCTGCGCCGGCGCACGCACTCTTCCTCGACGGCGTCGAGTATCCGGCGGCGCTCTATCTCGCCCCCGCATGAAGATCTTTCTCCTGTCCGTCTCCCCGGACGAGGTTCGCTGGGCGGAGTCGAATGGGCTCATCGACGGTGTCGTCACGACTCCCGCGATGCTCGCCCGCGTCCGCGACATGGAGCCGCGCGAGCGGCTCGCCGAGCTCACCGCCGCGACGCGCCTCCCCGTCTGCGCGAGCGCGGGCGCGGTGAACGCGCACGACATCTACCAGCAGGGGCGCGACCTCGCGCGGCTCTCGGAGGATCTCATCATCCAGGTGCCGCTCGTCGAGGACGCGATCGTCGCGATCCGCCGACTCTCCACCGACGGGATCCGCGTCGCGGCGGACCTCGTCTTCAACTCGGCGCAGGCGCTGCTCGCCGCCAAGGCGGGCGCCTCGATGGTCAGCACCTCCATCGAGCAGCTCGACGTCATGGGCGACCATGGCGTGAACGTCGTCCGCGAGATTCGCGCGGTGTTCGACGCGGACTCGGTGCCCTGCGACATCCTCGCCGCACACCCCACCACGGCCGCGCGCTTCGCCGAGTGCGTGCTGGCCGGCGCGCACGCGGTGTCGGTGACGGCGGAAACGCTGCGTGCCTTCCTCGTCCACCCGCTCACCGACCGCGGCGTCGACCAGCTGCTCTCCGAGCTGGCGCGGCAGCCGCGCACGCGGGTGCTGACATGAACGACCTCGCGCGCGCGCTGCGCGTCCTGCTCGTCGCCGGTGCGATGGCCTGCAACAGCTCGGCGAAGACCGAGGCGCAGCAGACGACGCCGCCGGGCGGGTCCCTTCCCGCCCCCGCCGCCAACGCGCAGATCGACGCCTCACGGCGCACCGCGATCACAGAGGCAGTCGCCCGCGTCGCGCCGGCGGTCGTCACGGTGCAGACGGAGATCCTCGAACGCGTGGCCGCCGATCCCTTCGAGCAGTTCTTCGGCGGCCGGTCCGGGCAGCGCATCACGCCGGGACTCGGCTCCGGATTCGTCGTGCGACAGGACGGGGTGATCGTGACGAACGCGCACGTGGTCGCGGGGGCGACCCGCGTCTCGATCGCGATGCGAGATGGCACGACGTACCCCGCGCGCATTCTCGGCGTGGACGAGGCGAACGACCTCGCGGTCCTCAGGATCGACAAGACGGGGCTCCCCATCGCGCCGTTAGGCGACTCGGACAAGCTCGTCATCGGCGAGTGGGCGATCGCGATCGGCAACCCGTACGGCTTCCTCCTCGGCAACAGCGAGCCGAGCGTCACCGCCGGGGTGATCAGCGGGACGGGGCGAAACCTCGTCGGCGCGAGCGAGGGCGGCGGGATGTACGTCGACATGGTGCAGACCGACGCCGCGATCAATCCCGGCAACTCCGGCGGACCGCTGCTCAACGCCGCGGGCGAAGTGGTCGGCGTGAACAGCTCGATCTACTCGCCGAGTGGCGGCTCGGTCGGCCTCGGCTTCGCGATCCCGATCAACCGCGCGCGCCGCGTCGCGGACGACCTCCTCGCGCACGGCGCGGTGCGGCGGCCCTGGGTCGGCGTCAAGCTCGAGCTGCCGACGACGAACAATCCCCGCGACGCCATCACCGCGGGCGTCATCGTGCGCAGCGTCGTGCCCAACTCTCCCGCGGCGCAGGCCGGAGTGCGGCCGGGCGACAACATCCTCGCCGCCGGCGCGCGCACGCTGCGCAACGCGTTCGACTGGGAGGCGGAGCTCCTGGACCTGCGCGTCGGGGAGAAGGTGCCGCTCCGCCTCTCGCGCGGCGGCCACGAGCTGACGGTGAACGTGACCGTCGCCGATCTCCCCGAGGTCAGCGCGGAGAAGGTGCAGGTGCTGCGTGAGATGGAGCTCGTCTCGCTCACGCCGGCCATTCGCGCCGAGCGCGGCGTGCGCAGCGGTCAGGGCGCGGTGATCTACCGCCTCACCGATCGCGTCGCGGACGAGCTCGGGCTGCAGGTTGGTGACGTCATCGTGCAGGTGAATCGCACTCCCATAGCCTCGGCGGACGAAGCGGCCCAGGCGATCAACTATTACGGCGGGCGTGGCCCCATCCAGCTCTTCTTCGAGCGTGGCGGCCGCGTCTACTCCACCGACTTCCAGCTGCGATGAGCGAGACGGAACGCTACAGCTCCCCGCTCGCCGAGCGCTACGCGTCGAAGGCGATGCTTCGCCTGTGGTCGCCGCAGACGCGGCATGGCCTCTGGCGACGCCTCTGGCTCGCGCTCGCCGAGGGCGAGCGCGAGCTGGGAGTCGGCATCCCCGACGAGGCGCTCGCGCAGATGCGGGCGCACCTCGACGACATCGATTTCACGAAGGTCGCCTCGTACGAGAAGCGCTTCCGCCACGACGTGATGGCGCACGTGCACGCCTTCGCCGACGTCGCACCCGCGGCGGGGGCATTCATCCATCTGGGGGCGACGAGCGCGTTCGTCACCGACAACGCGGACCTCATCCTCGCGCGCCGCGGGCTCGACCTGCTGCGCGGCAAGCTGATCGAGGTGCTCGCCGCGCTGGCCGCGTTCGCGCGCGAGTGGCGCAGCGAGCCGACGCTCGGCTACACGCACCTCCAGGCGGCGCAGCTCACCACGGTCGGAAAGCGGGCGACGCTCTGGATGCAGGACCTGCTGCTCGACCTGGCCGACATCGACCACCGCATCGCGACCCTGCCCTTCCGCGGCGTGAAGGGGACGACCGGGACTCAGGCGAGCTTCCTCGAGCTGTTCGGGGGCGACCACGCGAAGGTTCGCGCGCTCGACGCGCTCGTGACGAAGAAGATGGATTTCGCGCGATCGCTCCCGGTCACCGGCCAGACGTACACGCGCAAGCTCGACGCGCAGATCCTCGGGCCGGTCGCCGGCGTCGCGGCGAGCGCCGCGAAGTTCGCGAGCGACCTGCGGATGCTGCAGGCGTTCGGGGAGATCGAGGAGCCATTCGAGAAGGAGCAGATCGGCTCCTCGGCGATGGCGTACAAGCGGAACCCGATGCGGTCGGAGCGCGTCAACTCCCTGGCGCGCTTCGTGATCGAGCTGGAGGCCAGCCCGAACCACACGCACAGCGTGCAGTACTTCGAGCGGACGCTCGACGACAGCGCGAACCGCCGCCTCGTGCTGCCCGAGTCCTTCCTGGCCACCGACGCGATCCTCGTCCTGATGCTGAACGTCGCGAGCGGTCTGGAGGTGCATCCGGCGCGCATCCGGCGGCGGATCGAGGACGAGCTGCCCTTCATGGCGACGGAGGAGCTGATCGTGCGCGCGGTGCGCGCCGGTGGGAACCGTCAGGCAGCGCACGAGGTGATCCGCCGACACAGCATCGCGGCGGCGCGGGCGGTGAAGGACGAGGGCCGGCACAACGACATGCTCGAGCGGCTCGCCGCCGACCCGCAGTTCGGTGTGCCGATCGATGACCTCCGCAGCGCGCTCGACCCGCGCCGCTTCATCGGACGCGCGCCCGAGCAAGTGGACGAATTTCTCGCCGAGCACGTCGCGCCGATGCTCGCCCGCCTGCCCCGCGCCGCGGCGGAGCGGGAGGAGCTCCGCGTATGACCCGAGGCGCGACGGTCGCGACGACCGCCCTTCCGCTCCCGCGGCTCCGCACGGGAAAGGTTCGTGACGTCTATGCGGTCGGCGACGATCGCGTGCTCCTCGTGGCGACCGACCGCGTGAGCGCCTTCGACGTCGTGATGCGGGAGACGATCCCCGCGAAGGGGGCGGTGCTCACCCAGCTCACCGCGTGGTGGCTGCGGCATCTCGAGGACGCGATCCAGCACCACATGGTGAGCGCCGATGCCGCGGAGATCGCGCGGCTGGTCCCCGCCGTCCGCGGCCACGAGCGGCTGCTCGCGGGCCGCGCGATGCTCTGCCGGACGACGACGCCATACCCCGTGGAGTGCGTGATCCGTGGTTACATTACGGGGTCGGCGTGGAAGGAATACTCGCGCGCCGGCACCCTGGCCGGCGAGCCCCTGCCGAAGGGGCTGCGCGAGAGCGAGCGCCTCGAGCCGGCGATCTTCAGCCCGGCGACGAAGGCGGAATCGGGGCACGACGAGAACATCTCGGTGGAGCGGCTGCGATCGATCGTGGGAATGCAGACGGCGGCGTTGCTCGAAGGCCTGACGCGTACGGTGTACGAGCGCGGTCGAGCGCTCGCCGCCGCCCGCGGAATCATCGTCGCCGACACCAAGCTCGAGTTCGGACGCCTGCCTAACGGGGAGACGCTGCTCATCGACGAGGTGCTCACCCCCGACAGCTCGCGCTTCTGGCCCGCCGAGGGCTACCGCGCGGGCCAGCCGCAGCCGAGCTTCGACAAGCAGCCGTTGCGCGACTACCTCGAGCGCGAGCGCGTCGCGGGCCGCTGGAACGGCGAGGCCCCCGCGCCGACCCTTCCGCCGGACGTGGTCGCCGCGACGAGCGCCCGCTACCTCGACGCCTATCGCCGGATCACCGGCACGCCTCTCGACATTCCGGAGCCGACGTGAGAATCGCCCGCGAGGGAGTTCCGTTCATCGCCATCGCCGCCGTGCTCGCCCTGGCGGCCATCCTCTACGCCGCGCGGCGGGGGAGCTGGCCGGCCTGGCTGCTCTCCGCGGTCCTCGTCGTCGTCACCGTCTGGGTGGTGTACTTCTTCCGCGACCCGGAACGGACCGGCGAGCGTGGCGATCGCGTCGTCACGTCACCCGCCGACGGCAAGGTCGTGCTGATCACCGAGGTGGACGAGCCGGCATTCATCCACGGGCGCGCGATGCGCGTCTCCATCTTCATGAACGTCTTCAACGTCCACGTGAACCGCTATCCGGTGAGCGGGACGGTGAAGTACGTGCAATACAACCCCGGCAAGTTCCTCAACGCGGCGGTCGAGAAGTCGAGCCTCGAGAACGAGCAGCGAAGCGTCGGGATCGAATCGGGGCCGTATCGCATCCTCGTGCGGCAGATCGCCGGGCTGATCGCGCGGCGCATCGTGACCTACAGCCGTGAAGGCGAGCGCGTGGAACAGGGCGAGCGGATGGGACTCATCCGCTTCGGCTCGCGCGTCGACGTCTTCCTGCCGACCGACGCGACCGTGAAGGTGAAGATCGGCGACCTGACGACCGCGGGGTCGACGACGATCGCGGAGCTCCCCGCCCGATGATGCCCGTCCTCCCGCGGCCGAGCGTCAAGCGCGCCGTCGTGGTGCTGCCTAACGGCTTCACCCTGGCGAACCTCTTCTTCGGGATCTACGCGATCGTCGCCGCGTCGCGCGGCAACTTCAGCAACGCGGGCGTCTACGTGGTGCTCGGCGGCGTCTGCGACGCGCTCGACGGACGCGTCGCGCGCGCCACCGGCAGCGGCTCGCGCTTCGGCGAGGAGCTCGACTCGCTCGTCGACGCGATCTCCTTCGGCCTCGCGCCGGCGATGATCGTGTACTTCGCGGTGCTCAATCAGCAGGGGTGGGACTGGGTCTTCGCCTTCATCTTCGCCGCCTGCGCGGTGATGCGGCTCGCCCGCTTCAACGTCACCCAGGCCGGCGCGTCGAAGACGCACTTCATCGGGCTGCCGAGCCCCGCCGCGGGGATGACGCTCGCGACGTACTACGCCTTCAGCCAGACGAAGCTGTACAACGAGGTCCTCCTCCTCGGCGGCGACAAGGTGCTCGCCGATTATCCCTGGCACGTCATGATGCGGATTCTCATGGTCGTGCTGGCGTTCCTGATGGTGAGCCCGGTGCCCTACCCCGCGGTGCCGAAGGTGAACCTTCGCACCGTGCGCGGCGTGGTCGGTGGCCTCATCCTCCTGGCCGCCTTCCTCGGGCTGATCTTCCTGCCGCGGGAGTTCTTCTTCCCCGTGCTGCTCGGCTACGTGGTGTTCGGCCTCGTGATGTGGCTCGTGCTCATCGTGATGGACCGCGTGCCGACGACCGAGTCGATCTGGTTCGAGGAGGAGGACGACGAGGGCACCGACCACGCCGGCGTCCTGCCGCGCCACGAGGAGGTCGTCGCCGGTCGCCGGCGGCGGCGCCGCAAGAAGCGGCCGCGCGGCCCGCTTCCCACACCGACCATCACTCCAGTAGTCGAGGAGGAGAACCGATGAGCAACTTCCGGGTCGCGGTACACATCGTGCCGCGTCGCGGTATTCTCGACCCGCAGGGGACCGCGGTCGCCCACGCCCTCCAGACTCTCGGTTTCCAGGGTGTCGCCGACGTGAAGGTCGGGCGGCACATCGTGATCGACGTCGCAGCGAAGGACCGCGACGCGGCAGGAAAGTCGGCGCGGGAGATGTGCGAGAAGCTGCTCGCGAACCCGGTGACCGAGGACTACGAGATCGCCACGGTGGACCCCGCATGAAGTTCGGCATCGTCACCTTCCCCGGCTCCAACTGCGACTACGACGCGTTCCACGCGGTGACGGACGCGCTGGGCGAGGAGGCCGCGTACCTCTGGCATCGCGACCACGACCTCGCGGGTGCCGACGTGGTCGTTCTCCCCGGGGGGTTCAGCTACGGCGACTACCTTCGCGCCGGCGCGATCGCCCGATTCAGTCCGATCATGCAGGAAGTCGTCGCGCACGCGAAGCGCGGCGGCCCCGTGCTCGCCATCTGCAACGGGTTCCAGATCGCCTGTGAGGCCGGGCTGCTGCCGGGTGCGCTGCTCCGCAACGAGTCGCTCTCGTTCATCTCCGAGACGGTGCGGCTCCGCGTCGAGAGCGCGGAGACGATGTTCACCGAGGGCTACGAGAAGGGCCAGCTCCTTCGCATCCCGATCGCCCATGGCGAGGGGCGCTACACCGCGGACGAGCCGACCCTGCAGCGACTGGAGAGCGAGGGGCGGATCGTCTTTCGCTACGTCGGCTCCGACGGGCGCGTCGACGACGAGTCGAATCCCAACGGCTCGATGCACGCGATCGCCGGGATCATCAACGAGGGGGGTAACGTGCTCGGGATGATGCCCCATCCGGAGCGCGCCGTCGATCCGCTGCTCGGCTCGGAAGACGGCCGGGCGCTGTTCGAGTCGCTCCTCGCACGCGTCTCGGCGTAACCCTGGAGGACCCATGCTGATCCGCCGGCTCGCATTCGTGCTCTCGTTCGTCGCCGCTCCCGCCCTGGCGCAGGACGCGACACCGACGATCGATCCCGGGATGACGCGCGAGCAGGTGCTCGAGCGGCTCGGACAGCCGCTCAACGAGCGCTCGACCGGCTCGCACACCTACCTGTTCTACCGCAACGGCTGCGAGCAGACGTGCGGCATGAACGATCTCGTCGTGCTGGACGGGGGAAAGGTCGTCGACGCGGTGTTCCGCAACGGCGTCCGCATCTACACCGGGACCAGCAGCTCACCCTCCAGCGTCCGCTCGGCGCGCAGCTCGCGCAGCTCGCGCAGCTCGCGCAGCGGCAACGCCGCGAGCGCGGCCGCGACGGTGCGCAAGGCGCGCCGGGGCGGGATCGTCATCGGTGAGCCGAGCGACAGCGACGCCGTGCAGCGCCGGCCGGCGACCGTCACCGGTGTCCAGATCGAGACCGTGCCCGCGACCGGGGCGCAGCAGGGCGCGCCGCCGACCACGCCGCCGTCGCCGCTCCTCGGCGCTCGCGTCAATCCCGCCGACTCCGTGCGGGCGCTGACCCCCGGCCGACCGACGCCGATCCCGGGAACCCGACTCAACTCCACCGATTCCGCTCGCGCCGAAGCGTTGCGCCGGCAGCAGGCGGATACCACTCGCAAGCCCTAGCACCTTCATGACCACCCATCACAAGCCGACGCACAACGAGGACGAATACTTCGCGAAGCACGATGCGGAGCTGATCAGGGAGCGTCGCGCCGCGCTCGACGAGCAGCGGCGGAAGACGGAGCGCGCGTCGCACTTCATGAAGTGCCCGAAGTGCGGCGCCGATCTGCAGGAGCGGAAGTTCCATCATCTGATCATCGACGTCTGCCCGGAGTGCAAGGGCACCTGGATGGATGCCGGTGAGCTCGAGATGCTCGGACATGTGAAGCGGAGCGAGGTGTCGCGGTTCATCGGCTCGCTCTTCGGTCTGAAGTAGTGAGCGTCGCTCCCCGACCCGGCGATCCACAGATCACTCCGGCGCTCGTCGCCGAGCATGGGCTGACGCCGGAAGAGTACGAGCGCCTCGTCGCGCTGCTCGGTCGCGAGCCGACCTTCACCGAGCTGGGAGTCGTCAGCGCGCTCTGGAACGAGCACTGCTCGTACAAGCATTCGCGCCCCCTCCTCCGCACGCTCCCGACGAAGGCGCCGTGGGTGCTGCAGGGCCCCGGGGAGAACGCGGGCGTGATCTCGGTCGGTGACGGGCTCGCGGTCGCGTTCAAGATCGAGTCGCACAACCACCCGTCGGCGGTCGAGCCCTATCAGGGCGCCGCCACCGGCGTGGGCGGGATCCTGCGCGACGTCTTCACGATGGGCGCGCGCCCGATCGCGGTGCTGAACTCCCTGCGCTTCGGATCGCTCGACTCGCCCCGCGTGCGCTACCTGTTCGCCGGCGTCGTGCGTGGAATCGGCGACTACGGCAACTGCGTCGGCATCCCGACGGTCGGCGGCGAAGTGGTGTTCGATCCGGCGTACGAGGGCAACCCGCTCGTCAACGCGATGTGCGTCGGGGTGCTGCACGAAAACGAGTTGATGCGCGCCGTGGCCGAAGGTGTGGGCAACCCGATCATGGCGGTCGGCGCGCGCACGGGCCGGGACGGCATTCACGGCGCGACCTTCGCCTCGGAGGACCTGTCCGAGGGGAGCGACGCGAAGCGCCCGCGCGTGCAGGTCGGTGATCCCTTCACCGAGAAGCTCCTCCTCGAGGCGAGCCTCGAGCTCATTCGCAGCGGTCACATCGTCGCGATCCAGGACATGGGCGCGGCCGGCCTCACCTCTTCGTCGGCGGAGATGGCGGCACGCGGCGACGTCGGCGTCGTCATCGACACGGCGAAGGTGCCGGTGCGCGAGACGGGAATGACGCCGTACGAGATCCTGCTCAGCGAGTCGCAGGAGCGCATGCTCGTGGTCGCGAAGAAGGGGCACGAGGACGAGGTGCGGAAGATCCTCACGAAGTGGGAGCTCGAGGCAGCGGTGATCGGTGAGGTGATCGCCGAGCCGGTGTACCGCGTCGCCGAGAACGGGCGCGTCGTCGCCCAGTTCCCGGGATCACGGCTCGTCACCGACTGCCCGACGTACACGCCGCCCGCCGAGGAGAGTCGCGCGGCGCGCGAGGCACGCGAGCGCGACGTGGCAGCGATTCCCGAGCTCGCGGAGGAGCAGGATCCGGTCTGGACGCTCGAGCAGCTTCTCTCCTCCCCCACCATCGCGAGCAAGCGCTGGGTCTACCGTCAGTACGACACGACGGTGCGGACCAACACTGTCGTCGGCCCGGGTGGAGACGCCGCGGTGGTGCGCCTCCGCGGGACGAAGAAAGCGCTCGCGCTGAAGGTGGATTGCAACGGCCGCTACGTCGCGCTCGATCCACGCCTCGGTGCTCGCATCGCCGTCGCGGAGTCGGCGCGGAACGTGGCGTGCACCGGCGCTCGTCCCCGCGCGATCACGAACAACCTCAACTTCGGGAACCCCAAGCGGCCCGAGGTCTATTTCCAGCTGCGCGAGGCGATCGCGGGAATCGGGGAGGCGTGCACCGCGCTCGAGACTCCGGTCACGGGCGGCAACGTCTCCCTTTACAACGAGAGCCCGCAGAGCGCGGTGCACCCCACTCCCGTCATCGGGATGGTCGGCGTGCTCGACGACGTCGATCGCGCGGTGCGGTCGCAGTTCCGCGACGAGGGGGCGGAGATAGTCCTGCTCGGCGAGCCTACTTCGGAGATCGGCGCGAGCGAGTATCTGGCGCGCATTCACGGTGTCACCGGCGGCCGGGTCCCGAAGTGCGATCTCGAGGCGGCGCGGCGGCTGGTGGACGCGCTGGTCGACGCGGCAGGTCGCGGGGCGCTCGCCTCGGCGCACGACGTGAGCGAAGGCGGGCTCGCGGTGACGCTCGCCGAATGCTGCGTCATGGATCGCGAGCGGATGCTCGGCGCGACGGTCGAGCTGTCGGCGTGGGGGACGATCCCGCTGCGCGCCCTCCTGTTCGGCGAGGCGCAGAATCGCGTCATCGTCTCGACGCGCGATCTCGCGACGCTGAAGCGGGTCGCGGAGCGTCATCGAGTTCCGGCACGGGTGATCGGACGCGTCGGCGTCGCGGGGGGGCCGCTCTCGATCCGCGTCAACGATCGGTTGATCGTCACCTCGCTCGAGCGGCTTGCAGCCGCCTGGCACGACGCGATCCCGAAGATCATGACGCATTCCGCCGCGGCGGTCGCGGCGGCGTCGACGGAGACACTCACGGCACCGGTGAATTAGCAGCATGTGCGGCATATTCGGCGTTCGCGGTCATCCCCTCGCGGCGGAGCTCGTGCATCTCGGGCTCTACTCGCTCCAGCATCGCGGGCAGGAGTCCGCCGGCATCGTCACCGTCGACGACACCACGCGCGCGCACGCGGTGCGCTCGATGGGCCTCGTCTCCGAAGGCATCGACGAGGAAGAGATGCGCGGCATGGCGGGAAGCGTGGGGATCGGGCACACGCGGTACAGCACCGCGGGCTCCTCGGTGCTCGCGAATGCCCAGCCCGTGCTGGCCAGCGTCCGCGGCGGCGCGGTCGCCCTCGCGCACAACGGAAACCTCACCAACGCCACCGAGCTGCGGCGTGAGCTCGAGGACTCCGGCGCGATCTTCTCGTCGACGATGGACTCGGAGGTCATCGTGCACCGGATCGCCCGCTCGCGGGCCGAGCGGCCGGAGGATCGCCTCGCCGAAGCGCTGCAGGGCGTCGAGGGGGCCTACTCGCTGCTGGTCCTGGTGGGTGACACGCTCCTCGCGGCGCGCGATCCCCGCGGCTGGCGTCCCCTCGTCATGGGGCGGTTGAACGATGCGGTGGTGTTCGGATCGGAGAGCTGCGCCCTCGACATCATCGGCGCGCAGGTCGAACGCGAGGTCGAGCCGGGCGAGATCGTCGTCGTCGACGCGGACGGCATCCGAACCGGCGCGCGGCTCGCGCCCGCGGACTCGCGCCGCTGCGTCTTCGAGTACGTCTACTTCGCGCGCCCCGACAGCCGCGTCTTCGGCGGCTCGGTGGATCGGGCGCGCCGGGCACTCGGCCGGCGTCTCGCGGTGGAGCACCCGGCGCCCGGCGCGGAGCTCGTGTTCTCCGTGCCGGATTCCTCGAACTCCGCGGCGCTCGGCTTCGCCGAGGAGTCGGGGCTGCCGTACGAGCTCGCGCTGATCCGCAATCACTACGTCGGCCGCACCTTCATCCAGCCGACCCAGGGCGCGCGCGACGCGAAGGTTCGCGTCAAGTACAACGCGGTGCGCGAGGTGCTCCAGGGGAAGCGCGTCGTGATGGTGGACGACTCGATCGTGCGCGGCACGACGACGCGCGGCCTCGTCGCGATGGTGCGCGCGGCGGGAGCGAAGGAGGTTCACATGCGCGTGAGCTCCGCGCCGGTCACGGGCCCGTGCTACTACGGCATCGACACACCGACGCGCGAAGAGCTCATCGCCGCGAACCTCACCACCGTACAGATCGCGGCGCACCTCGGCGTCGACACGCTCGGCTATCTCTCACTGGATGGAATGCTGGAATCGGTTCCAGACGGCCCGCACGGCTTTTGCCATGCCTGCTTCTCGGGTGATTACCCGACGGCGCCACCAACCGATCCAGATAAGCTCCGCGCAGGTTGCGGATGCTGAACCCGTATTCCAGTGACCCAGAACGTCTACTTCTTCGGTAACGGCAGGGCGGAAGGCACCAAGGACATGAAGGCGGTACTCGGCGGGAAGGGCGCGAACCTCGCCGAGATGACGAACCTCGGGGTTCCCGTCCCCCCCGGCTTCACGATCGCCTGCTCGGCCTGCATCGAGTACCTGAAGACCGGCGCCGCGCCCGCAGGATTGCGCGAGGACGTCTCAGGAAACATCGCCCGGCTCGAGGAGACCTGTGGGCGCGGCTTCGGCGACCCGCGCGCTCCCCTGCTCGTCTCGGTCCGCTCCGGTGCGCCGGTCTCGATGCCCGGGATGATGGAGACGATCCTCAATCTGGGGCTCAACGACCGCACAGTCGTGGGACTGGCGCAGCAGAGCGGGAGCGCGCGCTTCGCCTACGATTCCTACCGCCGGTTCATCCAGATGTACGGCGACGTCGTGCTCGGCGTGCCGAGCCAGCAGTTCGAGCATCTGCTGAGCGCGAAGCGGCTCACGAGCGGCGCCTCGAGCGACGCGGAGCTGCCCGAGGAATCACTGCGCAACCTCGTCGAGGAATACAAGCAGCTCGTGCGGGCGGGCACCGGTCGCCCGTTTCCGATGGACCCGCAGGAGCAGCTCTGGGGCGCGATCGAGGCGGTGTGGCGGTCGTGGACGCTGAAGAAGGCGGTCGACTACCGGCGCGTGCACGCCATCCCCGAGACGTTAGGCACGGGGGTCAACGTCGTCGCGATGGTGTTCGGGAACATGGGGGACGACTCGGGTACGGGTGTCGCATTCACGAGGGACCCGTCCACGGGAGAGCATGTCTTCTACGGCGAGTTCCTGATCAACGCCCAGGGCGAGGACGTCGTGGCCGGAATCCGCACCCCACTCCGCATCTCCGAGATGGCCGAACGGCTCCCCGGCGCCTTCGCGGAGCTGATGGAGACGCAGGAGCGGCTCGAGCGGCACTACCGCGACATGCAGGACATCGAGTTCACGGTCGAGCGCGGGAAACTCTATCTGCTCCAGACGCGTAGCGGGAAGCGGACCGCGATGGCCGCGGTCCGCGTCGCCGACGAGATGGTCCGCGACGGCCTGATCGACGAGAAGGAGTCGGTGCGGCGCGTCGAGCCGGACCAGCTCAACCAGCTCCTCCACCCGGTGATAGATGGCGCCGTTCGCGCGACCCCGATCGTGACGGGACTTCCCGCGTCTCCCGGTGCGGCGAGCGGCAAGGCCGTTTTCGACCCCGACGTCGCCGAGCAGCGCGCCGCGGCGGGAGACAGCGTGATCCTCGTCCGCGAGGAGACGACGCCCGAGGACTTTCACGGGATCGTCGCCGCGCGCGCGGTGCTCACCTCGCGCGGTGGGATGACGAGCCACGCCGCGGTCGTCGCCCGCGGGATGGGCAAGTGCGCGGTGGTCGGCGCGAAGGAGCTGCACGTGGACGTCGCCCAGCGGCGCTTCACGGTGGACGGGACGACGATCTCCGAGGGCGACTGGCTGACGCTGGACGGCGCGACGGGACGCGTCTTCGCCGGAGCGCTGCAGACGGTCCCGAGCGAGGTCATACGCGTCATCAACGGGCAGACGCGCGCACACGAAGCGCCGGCGTACCAGTCGTTCGACCGCCTGATGAAGCGCGCCGACAAGGTTCGCCGGCTGCGGGTGCGGGCGAACGCGGACACCCCGCACGACGCCCGGGTCGCGCGGGGATTCGGCGCCGAGGGGATCGGGCTCTGTCGGACGGAGCACATGTTCTTCGAGGGGGACCGGATCACCGCGATGCGCGAGATGATCGTCGCCCGCGACGAGGAGGGGCGCCGCCGCGCGCTCGCGAAGCTCCTCCCGATGCAGCGACACGACTTCGAGGGAATCTTCGAGGCGATGCACGGCTATCCGGTGACCATCCGGCTGCTCGACCCGCCCCTCCACGAGTTCCTCCCGCACGGGGGCGAGGAGAGCAAGATGCTGGCGCGGCAGCTCGGCGTGACGCGCCCCGAGCTCGCGCGGGTTGTCGAATCATTGAGGGAGACGAACCCGATGCTCGGCCACCGCGGCTGCCGGCTGGGGATCACCTACCCCGAGATCACCGAGATGCAGGGACGGGCGATCTTCGAGGCGGCGGTCCGGGCCTCGCGCCGCGGAATCGACGTGCGGCCCGAGATCATGATCCCCCTCGTCGCGAGCCGGAAGGAGCTGGAGCACCAGAAGGCGATCCTCGAGAGGCAGGCGGAGGAAGTGTTAGGCGGGATGGGGGAGCCTGTTAGCTACACGATAGGTACGATGATCGAGCTTCCCCGGGCCGCACTGCTGGCTGGCGACGTCGCCGAGTCGGCGGCATTCTTCTCCTTCGGGACGAACGACCTGACACAGACGACCTTCGGCCTCAGCCGGGATGATGCCGGGCGGTTCCTTCCCTCTTACGTGGAGAAGGGTATCTTCCCCGAGGATCCATTCCAGGTACTGGACCAGGACGGCGTCGGGAGGCTGATTCGCATGGCAGTCGACGAAGGAAGGAAAACCCGTTCCGGTCTCAAGGTCGGGATCTGCGGGGAACACGGTGGCGATCCGAAGTCGGTGAAGTTCTGCCACCGGATCGGGCTCGATTACGTCTCCTGCTCGCCGTATCGCGTGCCGATCGCCCGTCTCGCCGCCGCGCATGCCGCGCTCGAACAGGCGTAGGATGGAGACGCTCGCCCCGCGCATCGTGCACGGTGGGCGCGGATCGCACGCGCCCCTCGGCGGGCGGCTCGACGCGGGGCCCTCGCGCCCGCTCCGCATCGCTCTCGTCACCGAGTACTACTACCCCCATCTCGGCGGAATCTGCGAGCACGTCCACTACTTCGCCCGTGAAGCGCGCGAGTGCGGACACCACGTCGACATCATCACCTCGGACCTTCCCGGGGCTGAGCCGATGCCGCACGTGGTACGGGTCGGACGATCGCAGTCGGTCTACGCGAACGGATCACAGGCGCGCATCACCGTCGGACTCGGGTTGCGAGCGCGAATGCGGTCGGCGCTCCGCCGCGGACGGTACGACATCGTCCACGTCCACTCGCCGCTGACTCCCGTCCTTCCCCTCCTCGCCATCGAGGAAGCCGACTGCCCCGTCGTCGGCACCTTCCACACCTACTTCGACCGCTCGCTCGGCTACGCGCTCGGGCGCCGGTTCTTCCAGAAGCGCCTCGACTCCCTCGCCGCCGCGATCGCGGTCTCGCACTCCACGACTGTCGCCCTCGAGCGGTACTTCGACGCCGACTGGCGCATCATCCCGAACGGGATCGACGCGGAGTTCTTCAACCCCGACGCCCCTCGTCCGGCCGCGGTGCGCAGCGACGTCCCGGTGATCCTCTTCCTCGGCCGCTTCGATCCCCGCAACGGGCTGCGGATACTGATGGACACCTTCCGCAAGGTTCGCGGGCCGCAGCGCCCGGCGCAGCTCGTGGTCGTCGGGGGCGGCCCGCTCGCCGATCACTATCATCGGCTGGCGAAGCACGACCCCGACATCACCTTCGTCGGGCCGGTGCTCGAGGGACGCCCGGGCTACTACGCGAACAGCTCGGTCTACGCCTGTCCGACGACGAAGGCATCCTTCGGGATCACCCTGCTCGAATCGATGGCGTGCGCGACGCCCATCGTCTGCTCCGACATCCTCGGCTTCCGCGACGTCGTGAAGAACGAGCGTGAGGCGCTGATGGTGCCGCGCGGTGATTCCACGGCGCTGGCCGATGGGCTGGTCCGGCTGCTCGACGACGAGACGCTGCGGGCGCGGCTCGGCGCCGCCGGGCGCGAGATCGCGCAGAGCTACGCCTGGCCGCGCGTGACCGAGCAGATACTCGGCGTCTACGCCGACATCCTCGGCCTGGTGGCCGCGCCGGCGGCATGATCCTCGGCGCGACCCTCGGCATCGTCGCCGCAGGAGCGATCGCGCACGGCACGTATCACCGCAACAGCCCGCTCTTCGGGCGCGCGTTAGGCAGGCTCCCCCACGGGCGCGGGGAGCGCGTCGTGGCGCTCACCTTCGACGACGGCCCGAACCCCGAGGCGACGCCGCGCATCCTCGACGCTCTGGCCGCCACCGGGACGATCGCGACGTTCTTCCTGCTCGGCCGGCACGTCGAGCGCTGGCCGGAGCTCGCGCGGCGCATCGCGACCGAAGGGCACGTCGTCGGCAACCACGGCTGGCACCACCGCAAGCTGCACACGCTCTCTCCAGGACGTGTGCGCGACGATCTCGAGCTCGGCACGGCGGCGATCGTGGGCGCGACGGGGGTGACGCCGCGCGTGTTCCGCGCTCCGCATGGCTTTCGCGCTCCCTGGGTGACCCCGATCGCCGCCTCGATCGGGCAGCGGACCATCGGCTGGTCGGTCGGCGTCTGGGACTCCGACCGGCCGGGGGTGGACGCGATCGTCGATCGGACAGTCTCCGGCGCGAAGCCGGGTGCGATCCTCCTCCTGCACGATGGGGACGGCTACGCGCCGCTCGGCGACCGGAGACAGACCGCCGCGGCGATCCCACTCATCATCCGCTCGCTCGTCGGGAGCGGCTACTTCTTCGCGCCGGTGCCGGCCGCGTGAGCGCCCCGGACGGCTCGATCGAGGCGCCGGCTCCGCGCCCGAAGTCCGCGCTCGGCCGCGTGCTGCGCGTCGTGCTCGTCGTGGGCATCATCGCGCTCCTCGTCGTCTTCGCGCGCACGGTCAACTGGCACGAGGCGTGGACGATGATCCGCAACGCCGATCGGCGATGGATCGCGGCCGCTGCAGTCGTCAACCTGCTCTCGATCGCCGTGAAGGGCGTACGGTGGTGGATCTTCCTGCGACGCGTCGGAGTGAAGGGCATCTGGCTCGCCCTGCGCGCGACGATGGCGGGAGCGGGGCTCAACAACGTCCTCGTGGCGAACGGGGGCGAGGCGGCGCGCGTGGTCTTCGTCTCGCGCGCCTGCGGAGTTCCTGCCGGGACGATCTTCGCGACGCTCGCGCTCGAGCGGATGTTCGACATCGTCGGCTACGTCGTGTTGCTCGCCGTGGCGACGCTGACCCTCCCCCTTCCCGGGTCGCTCTCGCGCTGGCGCTGGCCCGCCGCGGCCGCGGTCATCGTCATCCTCGCGCTGCTCTGGTGGCTGGTGATCCGCGGACGCGCGCGACGTGGAGACGCCATCGCGCGCGCCGCGTCGCCGGTGGCGAGCGTCGCGATCGCGGGCAGCTGGTGGACGCGTCTCGTCGCGCGGATGCGCGCGGCGGGAAGCCAGTTCCTCGACGCGGTGGCGATGGTCGCCGGAGTGCGCCGGTTCACCGCGGCCTTCCTCCTCTCGATGCTCGCCTGGGGGCTGCAGCTCGCGACCTTCTCGTGGACCGCGCGCGCCGCCGGCGTCCACCTCCCGCTCGCCGGAGACGTCGCCACGCTCCTCGCGGTAAACCTCGGCTTTCTCCTGCGCGCGACGCCGGGAAACGTCGGCTTCTTCCAGCTCGCCTATGCGCTGGCGGCGGTGCCCTTCGGGGCCCCACGCGACGCGGCGATCGCCGCGTCGCTGCTGCTGCAGACGCTGCAGATCATCCCCGTCACGCTGCTCGGCGTGGCGATGGCGCCCGAGTTCCTCGTGAAGCGGAAGACGGCCGCCCTCCCGCCGCGTTAGGCACCCCGCGCGTCACCAGCCTCCCTCCATCGCCACGACGCGGTGGGCGAGCCGCTCACCGACGTAACAGTGCATCCCGCAGCGGACCAGGCCGGCCCGCTTCAGCGCGCGCTCGTAGTATGCCGGCTCGCGAAGGTCGATCGCCTTGAGGTCGCCGGTGAGCTCATCCACGGCGGTATAGATCTCGAGGTAGGCGAGTCCGCGCAGGCGCGCTGCGATCTGCTCGAGGCCGCGGCGCAGCTCGCCGGTCGAGAGATAGTTCATGACGTCGGCGCAGACGATCAGGTCGAACCCCTTTCCGACGCGCGCCGCATCGAGCCCATCGAACGATCCGCGGCGCAGATTCCGGCGCGCGCCGAAGCGCTCCACCGCGTACTCGCTCGGCTCGACCCCGAGGTAGCGAATTTCCTTGCGGAGGCGGGTGAGGATCGGCTGCCAGGCGCCCTCGCCGGCGCCGACATCCAGCACTGTGCGGACCTCGCGGCCGAGCATGAACTCCGCGGCGCTGAGCGCGAGTCTGACCTTGCGCTCGACGTCCTCGCGAGAGTGGACGCGCGTTCGCTCACGCCGGTAGAAACGGTCGAAGTAGGCGCGGTCGTATCGCTTGGCGTCGGTCATCGCTCGGATCGGGTGCGCGGAAGGTCGGAAGCTCGGCGGAGCGCTCGATTCCGTCAACGGCGAGACGACGGTGGCACGGCCCTTCCCATGAGTTCGGGCATGCCGAGCGCGACGCATGCCCCGCCCAAGAACCAGGACCTCCACGGCAACGTGCCGGAGCAGTCGCCGGTCGTGCTCCTCGTGATCGACGTGATCAACGATCTGGAGTTCGAGGGAGGCGAAGCGCTCGTCGAGCCGGGCGAGCGGATGGCCGACTGCCTCGCTCCGCTCGTGCGGCGCGCGCGCGACGCGGGAGTCGCGATCGTCTACGCCAACGACAACTTCGGCCGCTGGCGATCGGACTTCCATCAGCAGGTGAATCACTGCACGACGGATGGGGTGCGCGGCGCGAAGATCGCGCGGCGACTGCTCCCCGCGAGGGAGGATTACTTCGTTCTCAAGCCCAAGCACTCCGCGTTCTTCTCGACGGCGCTGGACACGCTGCTTTCCTATCTCGGCGCCCGGACGCTCGTGCTCACCGGGCTGACGACCGACAGCTGCATCCTCGCGACGGCGATCGACGCCGACATGCGCGACTTCCACGTCGTCGTCCCGGAGGACTGCGTCGCGGCGCTCGCGCCGGAACGGCATGAACGCACGCTCGCGCATCTGCGCGAGGTGCTCGAGGTCGATGTGCCGCCGGGCGCCGAGATCGACTTCGCCGCGCTCCTCGCCGCGGCGCGCGAGGAGAGCGAGCAGGCAGCCGGCCGTTAGGCGACGAGGCGTAGATGCAAAGACGAGCGGCGGCTCCCGGGGGAAGCCGCCGCTCGTTCTCGTTCAGTGGACCCGCGGGGTACTGCCCCCCGGTCCGAGCAAGGATCTACCGACGCGTCTACGTGTGTAGCTCACCGATTGAGGTCTCCAGTCGCTGGCCGGTGAGCGGCCCACTCCTGGACGAGTCCCCTAGAGTCTCGCTCGCCGGCGGAGGACGCGCCATTGAGCCAGCCCGGATTTTCGATACTCACGTGCCGCCCCGGGCGGGCTGCCTCGTGAGCACTGCCGGCGTAACTAGAAGTTACGCGGCGAGCGCCAGGTTATCGTTGGCGTTTGAAAGTCACCCGAGGGATTAACCAGGACTCAGGAAGCCTGGACACGCTACGCCGATGCCACCATACCCGTCGAATCTATGTCGGGCCCGTTGGTCGATCGGTGCACGAAATATAGCCCGGCGACCCCCGGATATCAACCGATCGGGGCTGCGAGAGTATCGGTCAGCTTTGTGATGTTCTCCCATGAACGGGCGCGGCGGCGACGGTCACCCGGTTGCGTCCGCCGGCCTTGGCCTCGTAGAGCGCGCGGTCGGCGGTCGGGAACAGCGCATCGCGCACCGCCGTGCTCTCCGGATAGCCCGCGACGCCGAAGCTCGCCGTGACGGTGATCCGCCGGTCGCCGTGCGCGATCGGCTTCGCCTCGATCGCGCGTCGCACCCGCTCCGCCACCTCCTGCGCGCGCGCGACGCTCGTCTCCGGCAGGAGGATCGCGATCTCCTCGCCGCCGTAGCGCGCGCACACGTCCTCTGCACGCAGGCAGTCGAGGAAGACGCGCGCCACCGCCTTCAGCACGGCGTCGCCGGCTTCGTGGCCGTAGGTATCGTTCACCTTCTTGAAATGATCCACATCGGCCACGACGAGCGACGCCGGCGTCCCATGCGCGAGCGAATCGCTGACGATGCGCGCCATCTGCTCGTCGAAGTGCCGTCGGTTGCTCAACCCGGTGAGGGGATCGGTCCGGGCGCGGCGCCACTCCTCCTCGATCTCCCACGCGGTCTCCAGCTGCCGCGCCGCGATCACGCCGAGCAGGTTGACGTTCTCCACCTCGCGCCGCGAGATCATGTCCGGCTCGTCGCTCTCGATCACGATCGCACCGATGACACCGATCTCGGCGCGCGCCAGTGGGACGACGGCGAGGCCGCCGAGGTCGCGCTTCCCTTCTCCGCGACCGTAGAGGACCGCGCCGCGCAGCATCCGTGCGTCCTCCTTGTGAAGGAGCTTGCGCATCGAGCACTGCTCGGCGACGAGCGAGTCGCCGTCGATCGCGAGTCCGGGCGCGAGCGCGTGCCCGCGCGACACCGCCATCACCGTTCCGGTCTCGTGCTCGGGGTCCCAGCGGACGAGCGCCGAGCGCTGCGCCGACGTCACCTCGACGGCGGTCTGGCAGATCGCGACGCCTAACGCGTCGGTGCTCTTCGCCGCCTGGAGCCGTTCGGCCGCCTTCACCAGGGCCGGCGTCGAGAGCAGGTGCCGGCTCGCCTCACGGCGCAGGTCGAGCAGGTCCAGCAGCACCGCGGCGTGCGCGGCGTGCCGGGCCGCCCAGCGCCGCGCGCCGTCCGGCGTGTGCGTCAGCCCCGCCCGTGACGAGATGCTCACCGCGCCGTGGACGCGCGCTCCGTCGCGAACCGGTGCGACGACGAAGTACACGACGTTCTGCTCGGCGACGGCCTGCACCTGCCCGCTCTCCGCGGCCCAGCGCACGAGCGGACCCCACGGCTCGCGCTCGAAGTAGCGCGGCGAGCTCGCCCCTTCGGTGGACCAGGCGGCGGCGCGCTGCGTCTGTCTCGCCTCGTTGAATCGCCAGAAGACCACCTCGTCGGCGCCCATCGTGTCGCGGACGTCGCGCAGATAGCGGTCGAGCGCGTCGATGTGGCGCAGCCCTTCCGCGGTCTGGAACTGTGCCTGACGCTCGCTCTTCAGGTCTCCCGGAGAGACGATCGCGTCCGAGCCGAGCGGGGTCATGCGTCGGTCGGCGAGATAGCCCTCGACGCGCGCCAGGCGGTGCCTCGCCCGCGACTCGGCGACCGCCGCCTGGCGCGAATAGACGATGGGGATGATGCCTAACGCGAAGACGGCGAACGCGACTGAGAGGAACCACGCGGTATCGATCCGATGGTGCAGTGCCATCCCCGCCGCGAGCAAGGCGGCCAACCACAGCGCAGCCACGGCGGCGCCAT
This sequence comes from Gemmatimonadaceae bacterium, assembly GCA_036262635.1. Lineage (GTDB taxonomy): Bacteria > Gemmatimonadota > Gemmatimonadetes > Gemmatimonadales > Gemmatimonadaceae > JABFXC01. Next base: position 22,928 of record DATAIN010000693.1, read on the forward strand.
GCCACAGCGCGCCGCGCCATGCGATGCCGAGCGCGACGAAGCCCGGCACGAGCACCGCGGGCGAGCGGAGCCCGCCCGTCAGCTCGATGAGGAGGAAGAGCGGGGCCGACGCGATCAGCAGCCACGTGGTGAAGTGGTCATAGACCCGCGACGGCAGCCGGCGCGCCGACGCGATCAACCCTACACCGAGCGCCAGCGCGTTGCACGCTGCCGCGAGCAGCGACACCCACCCCGGCATCGCGGGCCCATGTCGCAATGCGTAGAGCGCGCCGATGCAGATCAACCACGCCGCGACGATCGACAGCGCGCGCAGCGCCGGCGGGTTCCGCGCGGGCGGCGGCTCGTCGACCGCGGCGCGGAGCGTCGGCGGCGCCGGCGACGGGCGCCCGGTCATCGCCGCCTCAGGCGTGCGTGATCCGCGACGCGGCGACCGCGGCCCCGAATCCGTTGTCGATGTTGACGACGGTGACGCCCGCTGCGCAGCTCGAGAGCATCGACAGCAGCGCCGCGACGCCGCCGAAGCTCGCGCCGTAGCCGACGCTCGTCGGCACCGCGATCACCGGGACGCGCGCGAGCCCGCCGACGACGCTCGGCAGCGCGCCGTCCATCCCGGCGACGACGATGATCACGCGCGCGGTATGCAGCTCGGCCGCGCGCGAGAGCAGGCGGTGGATTCCCGCGACGCCGACGTCGGTGAGCCGCTTCACCGTGTTCCCCATCGCGCAGGCGGTGACGGCTGCCTCTTCGGCGACCGGGAGATCACTCGTCCCCGCGGTCACGACGAGGACGTCGCCGACGCCGCGCGGCGCGGGCTCGGCCGGCGCGAGCCACGCCGTCCGTCCGAGCTCGTTGAGCTGCACCGCCGGAAAGGCGGCGCGCAGTGCCTCACGCGTCGCGCCGTCCGTACGCGTGACGAGGAATCCGTCGCCGCGCTGTGCGATGCGCTCGGCGATGGTGACGGTCTGCTCGACGGTCTTCCCCGGCGCGTAGATGAC
>DATAIN010000694.1:0-4377 GCA_036262635.1 Gemmatimonadaceae bacterium
GGTGTCCAACGACGTGGGATCCCTCCTCTCGCCTGGTCCGTGGTCAACACGGCGACGGGGGACGTGGAAGATGCGGGGATGCTCGGACCATCGAGCAGGGAGAACGGATAAAGGAGCAGGAATCCCCCGTCCCCCGTCCCCCGTCGCCGAGCGAGCGCAGCGAGCGATGGCTTCCCACGTCCCATGTCTATCGCGGAGCGCCCTTCCTCGTTCGCCGCTTCACTCGATTATCTTGCGAGGCATCCCCCTTCGTCCCTCGTCCCGTGTCCCTCCGCGCCGTTCCGTCCACCTACGATCTCGACGTCGTCGTCACGCGCGGCGCGGCGGTGGAGTCGCGGCACCGGGTGCACGCGGCGGTGGTCGATGCGTCGGGGGCACTCGTCGGTTCGGCGCGCGATCCGCGATTGGTGACGTACTGGCGGTCGTGCGCGAAGCCCTTCCAGGTGATGCCGCTGCTCGCGTCGGGCGGCTTCGACCGGCTGAAGTGGGGGGACGACCAGCTCGCCCTCGCCTGTGCGTCGCATGGCGGAGAGCCGGAGCACGTCGCGATCGCGGAGGCGATGCTCGACACGATCGGGCTCGAGGAGGGTGACCTCGCCTGCGGGCCACACGAGCCACTGTCGTCGCGCGGCGCGAAGCTGGTGCGTGAATCGGGACACCGGCTGACGCGTCTGCACAACAACTGCTCCGGGAAGCACGCTGCGATGCTGGCGCGTGCGCGCACCGAGGGGTGGCCCACGGTCGGCTACGAGCGCACCGGGCACGCGGTGCAGCGCGACATCGTCGCCGAGCTCGAACGATGGTGCGACGTCCGCGCCACCGACTTTCTCCAGGCGGTCGACGGCTGCGGCGTCGTCGTCTTCGGGCTGCCGCTGTACAACATGGCGCTCGCCTATGCACGGCTCGTTGCCGCCGCGAAGGGCGGTGAGGACATTCCCTCGCGGGTGGTGCACGCGATGATCACGCGTCCCTTCCTCGTCGGCGGGAGCGACCGCTTCGATTCCGCGCTGATGGAGGAGACCGAGGGACGCGTGCTGTCCAAGGTCGGCGCGGAGGGGGTGCACACCGTCGCCCTCGCCGACTCGGGGATCGCCTTCGCGGTGAAGGTGGAGGACGGCGCGCAGCGCGCGCAGTTCACCTCCGTGCTCCGCATGCTGCAGCTGCTCGGCGCGCTGCCGGAGGAGCTTCCGTCGCGTCTCGCCGAGTTCGCGCACAAGCCGTTGCGGAACACCCGCGGCGAGACCGTCGGCGAAGTTCGCGCCGCGTCGTGAGCGGCTCGCCATCTGGCGATGGCGCCGGCGAGAGACCGATGACGCAGACGGTGCTCGCGCTCGACATCCTTCCCGACCTCGACGAGCCGACGGTGACGCTCGTCCGGCTCGCCGGCGCGGTCGCGGCGGGATCGGAGCGGCAGATGCGGCGCGCGATCGCGGAGGCGGTGGCGATCGATCCGGTCTGGGTCGAGGAGCTGATCCTCCAGTCGTATCTGTTCGCCGGCTTTCCGCGCACCCTCAATGCGATGCGCGAGTGGCGCAAGGTGAGCGGGCGTCCCGCGCCGGAGCACGACGACCGGGCGCGGGCGGAGCTGAACGCGGCGCAGTGGCGCGCCGACGGCGAGCGCACGTGCGCCGCGGTATACGGCGAGATGTACGAGCGTCTCCGCGAGAACATCGCGCAGCTGCATCCGGCGCTCGACTCGTGGATGGTGGTGGACGGGTACGGAAAGGTGCTGTCGCGTCCCGGGCTCGACCTCGTGCGGCGCGAGCTGTGCATCGTCGCGGTCTGCGCGGTGGCGAAGCAGGACCGGCAGCTGCAGTCGCATCTGCATGGCGCGCTGAACGTCGGCGCCACGGCGGGACAGCTCGTCGGCACCCTCGTCGCGGTGAGCGACATGCTCGGCGAGGAGGTGCTGCGGCGCAGCCTCGCGATGTTCAACAAGGTGTACGGGAAACAGGGGTAGAGACATGTTCATCGATCGCGCGGTGGTGAAGGTCGAGGCGGGGACGGGCGGCTCCGGCTGCACGTCGTTCCGTCGCGAGCACCGCGTGCCGATGGGCGGCCCGGACGGGGGCGACGGCGGCCGCGGCGGGGACGTGATCGTGCGCGGCGACTCGAACCTCGCGACGCTTCTCGACTACACGTATCGCGACCGCTGGCAGGCGGAGCGCGGCGAGCACGGAAAGGGCGCGAACAAGACGGGCGCGTCGGGCGAGAGCGTCGTGCTTCCCGTTCCTCCGGGCACGGTGATCCGCGACGCCGATACCGGGGAGCTGGTCGGCGAGGTGATGGAGCACGGCGACGAGATCGTCGTCGCGAAGGGAGGACGCGGCGGGAAGGGCAACGCGTTCTTCGTCACCTCCACGCACCAGTCGCCGCGCGAGTGGCAGCCCGGAGAGGAAGGGGAGGCGCGCGCCCTCGAGCTCGAGCTGAAGCTCATCGCCGACGTCGGGCTGGTCGGGCAGCCTAACGCGGGGAAGTCCACGCTGCTCTCCGTGATCTCCGCCGCGCGGCCGAAGATCGCCGACTACCCGTTCACGACGCTGGCGCCGAACCTCGGCGTCGTGCAGCTCACCGACCACCGCACCTTCGTCGTCGCGGACATCCCGGGGATCATCGAGGGCGCGCACGAGGGGAAGGGGCTGGGGCTGCAGTTCCTCCGCCACATCGAGCGAACGCGCATCCTCGCCTTTCTCATCCCGATCGACGCGATGGACTGGCAGGCCGAGTACGACGCACTGCGCGCCGAGGTGACGGCGTACTCCGCCGAGCTCGCGGCGAAGCCGCACTGCGTCGTCTTCACGAAGCTCGACCTGCTCGGCGAGGCGTACGTGCCGGAGATCGAGGCGCGGGAGGCGTTCGGCGTCTTCTCGATCAGCGCGGCTGGTCGCACGGGGCTCGACACGCTGCTCGCCGCGTGGTGGGCGCGGATCCTCGAGCTGAAGAAGGCGGTCGTCCGCATCGACACCGCGAATCTGCCGTAGGTGAGCGCCGCGCTCTTCGGCGCGGCGCTGGCACTCGCGCCCGGCGTCGGACGGGTTCGATTCCGGGAGCTGCTGGACGAGCACGACGACCACGAGCGCGCCTTCCGCGCGGCGGTGGCAGCGGCGTACCGGAGTGAGCTCGAGCGACGAGCGGCGGACCTGCTCGAGCGTACCGCGGCGGTCGAATCGCGGCTCCTCGTCTACGGCACGCCGCAGTATCCTTCGCGACTGCGCGATCTTCCCGACGCGCCGCCACTTCTCTTCGCGCGCGGCAGCGTCGAGTGGCTCGACGAAGGCGGGCCGGTCGCGGCGATCGTCGGGACGCGCGCGGCGACGGCGTACGGCGAGCGGGTGACGCGCGAGATCGCCGGCCAGCTCGCCCGTGCCGGCGCGCTGGTGCTGAGCGGGATGGCGCGTGGCATCGACGCGGCGGCCCACCGCGGGGCGTTAGGCAGCGGCGGCCGCACCGGCGCGGTGCTCGGCACGGGGATCGACATCGCGTACCCCGCCGCGCATCGCGCGCTGCACGCCGAGCTGTCGAGCCGCGGCGTCGTCCTCGCCGAGCAGCCGCCGGGCGAGAAGGCGACCGGTGGATCGTTTCCGGAGCGGAACCGCATCATCGCCGCGCTCGCCGACCTCGTGATCGTGATCGAGGCCGGGGCGAAGAGCGGAGCGCTGATCACCGCGGCGCGGGCGCTGGAGCTCGGGCGGACCGTCGCCGCGGTTCCCGGTCCGATCGACTCACCGCAGAGCGCGGGCTCGAACGAGCTGCTCCGCGACGGCGCGCAGCTCATCGCGACACCGGCCGACGCGATCGCGCTGCTCGGGCTCACCGCGCCCCCTCGTGCTCCGGCGGCGGAAGTCGAAGGCCCGGAGCGCGTGGTCTGGGAGGCGCTCGGACGCGGCGCGCTCGATCTCGACACCCTCGCGAGCACGACCGCGCTCCCGGCGCGCGAGATCATGGCGGCGGTGACGCGGCTCGAGCTCACCGGCGCGGTGGAGTGCGCGCTCACCGGCGAGATCCGGCGGCGCTGACCTTCCAATAGCGCGGCGGCGAGCTTCACCAGAGCGCTAGCTTTCGGTGGTGCTTCCCCGCCACGCGTACGTCCACGTCCCCTTCTGCGCTCGCCGCTGCACGTACTGCGATTTCGCCATCGCGGTACGACGCGTCGTGCCGGTGGACGAGTACCTCGGCGCCCTGCGCGCGGAGCTCGCGCTCCGCTGGAGCGCCGCGGCGCGCGAGCGGCACGGTGTCGGCGGCGACGGACCCTGGCTGCTCGACACCCTCTACTTCGGCGGGGGAACGCCATCGCGGCTCGGTGCGGAAGGGATTCGCCGCGCGATCGATCTGGTGCGCGAGCATGCGGCGCTCGCCGCAAACGCCGAGATCACGATC
>DATAIN010000695.1:0-1770 GCA_036262635.1 Gemmatimonadaceae bacterium
GTTGACGAGTCGTCACGGATCGCGTCACGGACCGTCGTCGCCAACTCATCGGCTCGGTTCGCCACGGCGACGAGCCCCTGCTGCTCGAGCGGCTCGAGGTCGGAGGAGAATCTCGTCGCGACCGGCATCACCCCGGCGGCGAGCGCCTCGAAGAGCTTGAGCGGCACGAGCCGTTCCGTTAGGCGCGAGCGCACGAACGGGATCAGGCTCACCGCGCATCGCCCGAGCATCCGCGCGACCTCCTCGCGGCCGACGCGACCGACGAAGGTGACGTTGGGGAGTGCCCGCAACGCGTCCACGGGGACTCGCACCGGGCCGACGATCGCGAAGCTCACGTTGGGAAGCGCGCGCGCCGCGGCCGCGAGAGCATCGATGTCCACCCATTCCTCGACCACGCCGACGAAGATCGCGCGAGGCTCTCGGAGCGAATCGATCGCGCTCGGCCTATCGTCCGAGCCCGCGTACGCGCTCGGGTCGATCGCGTTCCAGACGGTGAAGGCGTTGTCGTTGTGGGGAAGCTTGTCGCGGCGCAACTGCTCCGCCGCAGCAAAGACGACGTCGGCCCGCTCGAGCATCCGCCGCTCGAGCGCGCGCATGATCACCTCGTGCGAGGTATCGAACGCGCTCACCTCGTCACCGACGTGATAGACTAGCGCCGTCTCGTCGAGGTGGCCGGCGAGGGGGAGCGGGAGCGGGCTGTCCATCCAGAGGACGCGCGGAACGACCGGCGCCCCCGCCCACCAACGGATCCACCGCTGCTGGATCCGGAGCTCGAGCGCGAAGAGCAACGGAAAGCGGTGGCCGAGGTGGAAGAGCGGCAGCGGCGCCAGCACCCGGAGTCGCGGCGCGACGCGCCGGGCGCCGCGCAGCCAGGCGAATATCCGCCTCCACATCGAAGGGTAGCGGAAGACCATGAAGAGCGAGACGAACCGCTCGACGTAGAGGACGTCCTCGTCACGGCTGATCACAGACGCTATCGGCTGCTGGATGACCCACAGGTCGTCCCAGAGGTTCGACGCGAGGTAGATGTGCGAGAGCGGTGCGGCAGGAGCGTCAGCGCCCGACATCGCCCTCCATCGGTCGGCGCCGCGCGGCGAGGATCCCCGTCGCGATGATCGGATAGCCGAAGGCGTTGATCGAAGACGCGAACATGTTGAGCTGGCCGACGAGCGTGAACACGACCAGGACGCACGTGACGGCGAGCAGCGGTGCGAACGGGTCGCTGCTGTCCGACCCGAGCATTCGTCGATCCAGCCAGACGAGCAGCATCCCGAAAAGAACCATTCCGATGGCGACGCCCAGCGTGCCGAAGTTCATGTAGAGCTCCCCGATCAGGCCGACGCGGATCCCGACCGGGGCGCCGCTCAGTGCGGCCATGACGTCGGCCGAATTCAGCGCGAACAGCGCATCCTTGTCCACGCCGACCAGCGACCATGCCGCCCCGGGAAGCACGGGGACGATCGCCCCGGGGATCGTCGCGCCGTGCAGGCGATACGCGGGATCCGCGAAGTAGCCGAGCGACCAGGCGAAGTCGCGGAACTCGGCGAAGGCGAAGTAGCCGACAGTTTCGAGCGTGGCCAGAGACGGCGTTCCGCCTGATCGGTGGATCGAGAGGGTAATGAGCAATCCCAGCGCGAGTGCTGCGCCGATGGCCAGATGGCGGAGCCTTACGCGCCGTATGCACAGGTCGCGCCAGACAACTAACGATCCAATCGCCACTATGGGAAAGAAGCGCTGACCGAACAGGCTGACGGCAAGCAGCCCGATAGC
>DATAIN010000696.1:0-6365 GCA_036262635.1 Gemmatimonadaceae bacterium
CGGCGAGCTACCAGTACGTGCTCGTCTACGACCCCGCGGGCCCCTTCGTGACCGGGGGTGGGTGGTTCGATGCGCCTGCTAGTGCCTGCCCCACGCTCTGCAGTGGCAACGGCGCGAACAAGGCGCATTTCACTGTCGGGGCGCAGTTCAACGCCAGTCGTCCCGACGCGCCGGACGGCGCGATGAAGTTCTGGCTGCAGGGGAAGAAGACGCTCGACGTACGCACGACGACCCTTACCATGCTGCTCGCCTGGGATGACCGGATGCAGCTCTGGGGACCCGCGACGATGAACGGCACACCGGGCTACCTGCTCCGCATCTCCGGGCTGGACGGCAATGGGTCCGGCAACGCGAAGGGTGGCGCGATCCGCATCGAGCTGTTCGATCCGAGCGGGGCCCGCGTCTACGACACGCAGTGGGGCGCGCCGCGCGACGTCGCACCAACGACCGCAGTGCAGGGAGGCCAGCTCACGATTCATCCGCGCTAGCGAGGAGTCGCCGGTTACGCCGGTCAGGGCGGATCGACAAAGGGAGAGCACAGAGCACGCGGAGACGAGATGGACGGCGTCTCTGTGCCCCTGTGCTCTCCGCGGTTTCTCCCGCCGCGCTCGGCGTCTGGCCGAAAAACCATGCCAGCGCGCGCTCGCGGCCGCCCTCGGACCCCCGTCCCAACGCCGTGAATTTGTCGTAGCTTCCATATGCGCCCTGCCTTCGTCGACAACGGGGCGGCGCAAGGAAGATGGATCTCTACACGTTCAGCCTCGCGCTCGGCGGAGTCGGGCTCGGCGTGATGGCGATCGCGGGGTTCGGACACCTCGGTGGCCACCACGGCCATGCGCACCATGGCGGGACTGGCGCGCACGGCAGTCACGGCGCGCATGCGGGACACGCCGCCCATAGCGGGCACCACCACGATGCCTCGCTCGGCGCGCCCGGCGGTGCGAAGCTGCTCTCGCACGGAGTGAGCGCGCTGATCTCCCCACGCATCGTCTTCAGCTTTCTCGTCGGCTTCGGCGCGGCGGGGCTGCTGCTTCGCCCGCTCGTCGCCGGTGGCTGGCTGCTGCTCGCGATGACGCTCGTGTCCGGAATCCTCTTCGAGCGGTTGCTCGTCGCGCCGCTCTGGCGCTTCGTCAGTCGCTTCGAGTCGCGTCCCGCGCTCACGCTGGACAGCTGCATCACCGATGAGGCGCGCGCCGTGTCGAGCTTCGACGCGCGCGGCCAGGGGCTCGTTGCCGTCGAGCTCGACGGACAGCTCGTGCAGGTGCTCGGCACCCTGCGACACGAGGACCGCGATGCCGGGGTCCGCGTGCGTGCCGGCGACCGCCTCCGCGTCGAGGACGTGGACGGCGCCCGGAACAGGTGCACGGTGTCCTGGCTCGGTGCATGACCCGGCGCGCGCCGGCTACACCGTACGGCGCCGCCATCTACTCACAGGAAAAACTGTATGGACATCAGGTCCTGGATCACCATCGTCGCGATCGTCTTCGCGGTGCTCGTCGTCATTCCCGCGATCGTCGCCTCGTTCCTGCGCAACGTCGAGGCGGGCACGATCCGTCTCGTCAGCTGGCTTCATGGCGGCACCGTGATCTACCGCGGCCCGGGGAAGTCGAAGGAGATTCCGCTCCTCACCACCGGAACGACGATCTCGAGCAAGGTCATCAACGTCGATCTCGACATCACCGACCAGACCGCGGACCTCGACGCCGAGGGAACGCCGCGGCCGATCAAGGTGCGCGTGCTCGCCAGCGCGATCGTCTCCGTCGGCGACACGGACGCGCTGATCAAGACGGCAGCGAACCGCTTCTTCGCCAAGTCGGAGGCAGATCAGGTGAACACGCTCACCGATCTCCTCTCGAGCTCGGGGCGCCGCGCGATCAACCTGCTCACCCACGACCAGCTCTTTTCGGCGAAAACGGCGCCCCCGTCGCGCGCCCTCCCGGCGCCGGCGTCGCCTAACGCGCTGCAGACGATAGCGCCGCAGTCACAGTCGCTGCAGACCGTCGCCCAGATCGCGGACGACGACGACGATCCGCTCGCCGTGATCATCCGCAAGGCGTGCTCGCGCGAGCTCACCGATCTCGGGCTGATCTTCAACTCGCTCAACATCAAGGTGGTGCAGAGCGAGGTTGCCGACGCGCGCCGTCGCCAGTCGGCCGCCGAGGCGCAGGCGAACGCGGAGATCGTCGCCGCGCTCCAGTCGCGTCGGGCGAAGGAAGCGCAGATCGACGCCGAGCGCGTGATCTCCGACAAGCAGCGTGAGCTGGAGCAGACCCGTGCCGCGAACGCCGCGCTCATCGCGCAGGCCGAAGCGAAGAAGCAGGACGCGCTCGCGGTGCAGCGCACCTCGGAGCTCGACGCGACCCAGATCGCCCAGGCGCGTGCCGACGCCGAGCGCGTGCGCATCGAGGCGCAGGCCGCCGCCGAGGCCGAGGCGATTCGCATCCGCGCCATCGCGGGGGCGACCGCCGAGAGCATCCAGAAGGTGAACGACGCGATCGCCGCCGGCGGGGAGAGCTACTTCCGCTACCGCCAGATCGAGATGCTCCCGCAGGTCGCGCCGGCGATCGCCGACGCGCTCTCGGAGGCGAAGATGGTGACGATCACCGGCGCCGGCGACGGTCGCGGCGCCGCCGAGACGACGACGAACAACATCGCGAGCGTGATCCAGACGGTGCTCGCGGCGCAGCTCGTCGCCCGCGGCGGAATCCTCGACGATGCCGCATCGGCCAACGGCAGAAACCTTCCGACCGCCCCCGCGACCCCGACGGTCCGAGCGAAGTGAGGGGCATGTCGCGCATCGTTCATCGCGAACCAGCATCGTGCATCATGCATCGCTGGTTCGCGTGAACGTGCATCCCCTCAGCAAATGAAGTTCGCCGATCACTTCTCCGCCCGCGCCGCGGAATACGCGCGCTACCGCCCCGACTACCCGCCCGAGCTCTTCGACTGGCTCGCCTCGGTCGTCGGCCGGCGCCGGCTCGCCTGGGACTGCGCGACCGGCAACGGCCAGGCCGCTCTCGCCCTCGCGTCCCGCTTCGAGACGGTCGTCGCCAGCGATGCGAGCAGCGCACAGCTGCGCGAGGCGACGCCGCACGAAGGAGTGCGCTACGTCTGCGCGACCGCCGAGCGTTCTCCGCTCGGCGACCGGTCGGTGGATCTCGCCACCGTCGCCCAGGCGCTGCACTGGTTCGACCTCGACGCCTTTTACCGCGAGGTGCGGCGCGTCGTCGTTCCGGGGGGCGCGATCGCGGTCTGGAGCTACGGACTCGCGTCCATCGAGCCCGCGGTGGACGCGCTGGTGCTCGAGCTGTACCGCGACACGCTGGCGGGGTACTGGCCGCCGGAGCGGCGGCACGTGGACGAGAAGTACCGCAACCTCGCGTTCCCCTTCGAGGAGATCAGCGCGCCCGCGTTCGCGATGGAGCGCGACTGGACGCTGGCCGCGCTGCTCGGCTACCTCGGCACCTGGTCGGCGGTGCAGCGCTATCAGCGGGCGCAGGGCGGCGAGGCGATCGCGCTGATCGCGGGCCGCCTCGAGGAGGCGTGGGGAGATCCGGAGCGCAAGCGAAAGGTGCGATGGCCACTGGCGATCCGCGTCGGGCGGGTCGAAGGAGAGAGGTGACGGATGGGCAAGCTGCTCGGATTCATCGGCGCGACGGTGGGCGGCGCGATCGGCTGGTGGATCGGCGATCAGGTCGGGCTGATGACGGCGTTCATGGTATCGATCGTCGGCACCGCGGCGGGGATCTACTTCGGCAAGCGCCTCGCGACGCAACTCGAGCCGTGAGGGAGTGGTCCGGATCATGAATCGCCGAGGTGGGTAGCAGAGCGACAGCACTCACCGACATCTGGAATTCCATGCATCGGACGGCACGCATCACCGCGGCGCTCCTCTCCCTGACGCTCGCCGGCGTCGCGCACGCGCAGCAGCCGCAGGCGGCGCGGGACGAGACGCTTCGCGCCGAGCTTCTCATCCGCGGCCAGAAGGATCAGGAGGTCCGCCAGGTCTTCATGACCGGCCAGGCCGACTCCGCCGCGATCGCACGCATGAACGCGGTGGACGCATCGAACACGATCTTCCTGAAGAAGGTGGTCGCCGAGCGCGGATGGCCAGGCGCGTCGCTCGTCGGGCGCGACGGGGAGCAGGCGGCGTTCCTGATCGCGCAGCACGCGGTGCTCGACACCGCCTTCATGGCGCAGGTACTCCCGCTCGTCGAGCGCGCGTACGCGGCGGGCGAGGCGGAGGGACAGCAGGTGGCGCTGCTCACGGATAGGATCGCGCGGCATCGCGGACGGCCGCAGGTGTACGGCACGCAGGCGTCGATCGTGAACGGCCGCTTCGTGCTCGATCCGATCGCCGACTCCGCGAACGTCGACGCGCGGCGCGCGAAGCTGGGAATTCCTCCCGTCGCGCGGTACATGCGGCTGCTCGATTCCCTCTACAACAGCGCGCGCGGACCGTGACCGCGCCATCGCCGGCCGCCGGACGCGGGCAGACGCTCGGCGAGGAGATCGCGAGCAGCGTCACGCATGGTGTGGGGCTCGTCGCGAGCATCGTCGCGCTCCCCCTGCTCGTGATGGCCGCGTCGCGCGAGGGGGACCGCTGGCGCATCACGAGCGCGGCGATCTTCGGCGTCTCGCTCATCCTGCTGTACACGACCTCGACGCTCTACCACGCGCTGCCGCGCTCGCGCGCCAAGCACGTCTTCCGGATCCTCGACCATTCGGCGATCTACGTGCTCATCGCGGGGACGTACACGCCGTTTCTGCTCGGCCCTCTCCGCGGGCCGTGGGGATGGTCGCTGCTCGGGTTGATCTGGGGGCTGGCGATCGCGGGGATCGTCGTGAAATCGACGCTCGGCATTCGCTGGGCGCGGCTGTCGACCGGCGTCTATCTTCTGATGGGGTGGGTGGGCGTCGTGGCGGCGAAGCCGCTGCTCGAGCGCGTCAGCCCGGTCGGTCTCGCCTGGCTCCTCGCCGGCGGCGTCGCCTACACCGCGGGAGTTCTCTTCTTCGTCTGGGACGAACGCATTCGCTATGGTCACGCGATCTGGCACCTCTTCGTCGCAACCGGGAGCGTCTGCCACGTCGTCGCCGTCCTCGGCTACGCCGGGACGCCGCGAGGTGCCTGACGCGGCCGCGGGCGCACTTCACCCGCGCATCGACGAGCTGCTCGAGGTGCTCGACGAGACGCGCGCCTCGCTGACGATGGCGGTTGCACAGGTGCCGGCGGAGCGGCGCGACGTTCGGCCGGCTCCCGGCAAGTGGTCGGTCGGGGAGATCCTCGACCACGTCCGGCAGGTCGACGCGAACTTCGCGCGCCTGTTCAGCAAGCGCGTCGACGAGGCGCGCGCCGCCGGCGCCCCCGCGGAAACGGACGGCTCGTCCATCCTCTCGCGCCTCGACCGAGCCATGGTCGTCGATCGCTCGCGGAAGGTCGAGGCGCCGTCGAGGATCCAGCCGCGGGAAGGGACGCTCGTCGAGGACGCGCTCGCCGCCCTGCGCGAGAGCCGGGCCGCGGTGCGCGCGGCGCTGGCCGCGGCGAGCGGTCTCGCGTTAGGCAGCGTCGTCCACCCGCACCCGGTGTTCGGCGCTCTCGACATGTACCAGTGGACGCTCTTCATCGCCTACCACGAGGAGCGGCACGCCCAGCAGATTCGCGAGATCGCGCGCGGCGGCGATGGCTGACGCGACGATCGCGAGCTGCGCGCGGTTGCTGCTCGCCGGCGCGCTCGCGTTCCTCGCGGGCTGCGACCGCGGCGGCACTGCCGCCAGGACCGACAGCGCCGCCGCGGTGCTGCCGATGTCGGCGACGGAGATCGATGCCTGGGCGCGGCACATCGACTCGCTCGCCTTTCGCGGCGAGCTGAGACGGATCGTGCGCCCGCGCGGCCGGACCGACGATCCCGATACCTTCGCGCGCGCCTACTTCCTCGGCGAGGAGCTGGTCATGCTGCGCGGCGCGGTCGGTTCGGATTCGCTCCCGTACGTGACGTACTACCTGCGCGGCGGCCAGCCGGTGCTGATCACGCAGGCGCGCGACGCGAGCGGCACGTACGCCGCGCGGCCGCCGTCGGCGGCGCGCTCCTACCTCAACGCGGACACGCTGATCGCGTCGACCGGCCGCCCCGCGGCGACGAGCATCGTGCCGCTGCTCGCGGGACTGCGCGGCCTCCGCGAGAGCATCGCGCAGCCCGGGCGCACTGTGGAGTCGATGTCGAACGACACGCTCGTCGCGCGGCCGATGGCGCCGTACGTCGTGCGGGGCGCCTGTCCCTTCGAGTGCTGTGCCTACGGGGACTGGGTGATCGAGCGCGGCGCCGAGCTGCGCGCGACCGCGAGCACGAGCGCGCCGATCGTGGGGC
>DATAIN010000697.1:0-10402 GCA_036262635.1 Gemmatimonadaceae bacterium
CACGTATCTCCGCGCCCCGTACGCGACGGCGTTCCAGAACTACGACCAGCCTCTGGGTAGTGAGCTGGGGCCGGACGCGGACATGGTGCGCGCCGCCGCCGAAGCATGGCCAGCGGCCGGGATCAGGGCCGGATTCGGCGCTGGTCTCTGGCGGCAAGGGGCCCAACGCCTGTACGCGCGGCCCGGAGCAACGGTGAACGGGACGGCCTCGCTGCCTTACCCCTCGGTCAACGCGGCGAGACCACTCGTCCAACGCGCGCTGATCGCCGACGGACATGCGGGGTATTACAGCCCCCAGCTACAACTCGTGGCCCGGGTCGAGGTTGCGCGGGTCAGCAACCCTGACAACCAGTCTGCAGCGGCGGCATCCTACGTGCGGGCACAGCTCATCGGTCGATATGCGATCAGGATTCCATAGCTTCCTGGCGCGGCTGTTCGCCGCGTCCATGATCATCGTGCTCCCCGCCGTGGCGCTGGGGCAGGACAGCGTCGCGCCCCCGGCGATCGACACCGCCACCCGGCCGGTTGGCGTGCTGCGTCCCGGTGACGCGTTGCGCATCGTCGTGTACCGGGAGAAGGATCTCAGCGGCGAGTTCCTCATCGACAGCCGCGGCCAGCTCCAGATGCCAGGCGTCGGCGTGGTCCAGGCGGCGGGCCTCGATCCCTCGCAGGTGAAGAACAGGCTGCGCGAGGCCCTTCTCCAGCGGGGCTTCACCAACCCGGACATCTCCGTGCAGCCGCTGATCCGCGTCTCGGTGCTCGGCGAAGTACGCGCACCGGCCCTCTACCCCGTCGATCCGGGAACGAGCCTGATCCAGCTGCTGACGATCGCAGGCGGACCCACGCCGAGCGCGAACCTGCGCCAGACGCGCGTCGTGCGTGAGGGTCGCGTCTTCGAGGTCGATCTCCAGAGCGCGCTGATGGGAAGCGCCGCCGGCCGCGTCGTGCTCTACTCGAACGACGTCGTCGTCGTGCCCAAGCGGTCGGGATTCACCCGCGAGAACGTGACGTTCGCCCTGAGCATGGCGACAAGCGCCCTTGCGCTCGCCACGTTCATCACACTCCAGAAAGGCCGTAATCCCTGAGCCGTGATCAGAATGCCTGACGTCGAAGCGAGCATCGACGACCTCGATCCACCATCCCGGTCCCCTGGCGAACCGCCTGGGTCCGCGACGGTCCTTTCGGCGCGCGAGCTGCTCGCGATTCTGCGGCGGCGATGGGCAGTGGTGCTTGCGATCCTCGCAGCAGTCGTCGCACTGAGTGCGTGGCGCACCTGGCGCCAGCCGCGGGTTTACCAGGCCGCGGCGACGGTCCGCTTCCAGCAGGCGCAGCCCCCCGTGAGCGGCGTCGGCATGCCGACGCAGAGCCGCATCTACGGCATCGATCCGCTGCAGTCGGAGCAGATGCTGATACGGAGCAAGAGCGTCGCCGAGCTCGCGGCGGCGCGCATCGGCATGCGCCTCCAGCTGCTGCGTCCGACGCGCCTGCGCGGAGCGATCTTCGGCGACAGCGTCCCCCTCGTCGACGCCTCGGCGCGCGACGGGGAGTACCGCCTCGCCTTCGACGAGCGCGGGTACGCCATGTATCAGGGCGGAACGGCGCTCGGACGCGCCAGCTACGGCCAGAGACTCTACGCCGGCGGCGTCGGCGTGTTCGTCCCCGAGTACCCCGCGATCCGCGACCGCAGCGCGGTCTTCCAGATCGTCTCGCTGTCGAACGCCGCCGACGAGCTGCGCGGGTCGTTGTCGACGCGCGTCATCCCTCAGACCGACGTCGTCGAGATCTCGTACCGCGGTGTCGATCCGGTGCTCGTTCGCGACGCCGCCAACGCCGTCGCGGCCGCGTACGCGGAGTTCTCGAGCGACCTGCAGACCACGCAGGCCCGCACGAAGACGCGGTTCATCGAGCGCTCGCTCGCCGAGCAGCGCGACGAGCTCGAGGCCGCGCAGCAGCGACTCCAGGGATTCAAGGAACGCAATCAGACGCCGGACGTCTCGTCGGAGGTGACGGCGCTCGCCGACAACATCCAGAAGTACGAGGGCGAGCGGCGCGCCGCCGTCGTCGAGCAGAACGCCTACCAGCAGCTGCTCGGTAAGCTCAGCCAGGCCGACACGATCGACGACGACCTTCGCCGACTCGCCGGCACCGAGGCGATCACGAAGAACAGCTACGTCGCGAGCCTCTACACGCGCTGGTTCGATCTGCTCAAGACGCGCGAGGAGATGATCGCGACCGGCCGCGGTCCGACGCATCCGGACATTCTTGCCCAGGACAAGCTCATCGCGCGCACGAAGCAGGACCTGCAGCAGGCGAGCCGCCTCTACCTCGAGGGCGTCGCGTCCCGCCGCAAGTCGTACGATCAGACCATCGCCGATCTGCGGCACCAGTCGGAGCGCTATCCACCCCTGGAGTCGGAGCAGGCGCGTCTCTCTGCCGACGTCCGCACGCACCAGAAGACCTACGACGATCTCCAGTCGCAGTATCAAATGGCGAAGATCGCCGAGCAGGCGGAGGGGGCGACCGTCCGCATGGTGGACCGCGCGCCGCTGCCGACCTTCGCGGTGTCGCCCAACCGCCGGCGGGCCATCCAGTTCGCGATCGTGATCGGCCTGCTGCTCGGCGTAGCAGCCGCAGTGGGTCTCGAGAAGATCGACGACTCGGTGAAGTCGCCCGACGAGCTGCCGAACAGATTCCAGCTGCCGGTCCTCGGGCAGATCCCGGCGATCCGTACCACCGAACGCAAGGATGGCATTCCGCTCAGCCGCCTCGTCACGTACGTCGATCCGCGGTCGGTTGTCGCAGAAGCGTATCGAAGCCTGCGAACCAACATCGCCTTCTCCCGTGCCCAGGCGCGCATCCGGACGCTCGTGCTCACCAGCCCGGGACCGGCGGACGGCAAGTCGACCACGGTGGCGAACCTCGCGATCACATTCGCCCAGCAGGGCCAGAAGACCCTGCTTGTCGATGCGGATCTGCGCCGGGCTGTCCTCGACAAGACGTTCGCGGTGCCGCGGACCCCGGGGCTCACCGAGGTGGTGGTCGGCGTCGCATCGCTCGACGATGCGGTGCACGCCACGTCGGTCGAGAACCTGTTCGTCATGGCGAGCGGCCAGCTCCCGCCGAATCCGTCCGAGCTCCTCGGCTCGCAACGGATGCGGGAGGTGCTCGAAGCGGCCCGCGAGCGCTTCGATGTCGTGCTCTTCGACTCGCCACCGCTGCTCGCGGTGACCGATGCGGCCGTGCTGTCGACGATCGTGGAGGGATCCATCCTCGTCGTGCGCATGGGCAGCACGAGCCGGGAGGCAGTGCGCCGCGCCGCGGCGCATCTGCGGGCCGTGCATTCGCGCGTCCTCGGTGCGGTCCTGAACGACATCGATCTCAACGCGGGCTCGTACTACGGCGGTTACGGGTACTACGCGTACGCGTACGACGCGCATGACACGACGACCGCGAACGGCCGTGGCCTCATGCATCGCCTCCGGCGTCTCGGCAGCCGGTCGCACGCCAATCGGGGATGATCGGCCACGAGCAGGCGAGCGCCGCCTGGCGGGTGCTGCGACTTGCCGGCGGCACCGCATCGGAGCCCGACTTTGGCGGCGCGTCGTGGCAGGTCGTCCTCGACGTCGCGCGCCGTGAGCGGCTCGCCGGCGTCGCCTGGCTTCGGGGCGGCGCGCTCGTTCGGCGGATGGCACCGACGGCGGTGGTCGGCGCCTGGCGACAGGGAGTGCTCACCGACGCGGACCGGGCCGATGCCCAGTTGCGCGCGCTCGACGCGCTCCTTGCTCGCATGCGGGCGGTCGGCGTGCCGCCGGTCGTCCTCAAGGGCGCCCCGCTCTCGGTTGCACTCTATGGCGAGCCATGGGCGAGACCCTGTGCGGACATCGACCTCTTCGTCCCGTCTGCACAACGGGATGCCGCGCACGCGGTTCTCGTCGCCGGCGGCTGGCGGCACGTCGGTGGAACGGGCGCGGAAGAGGGGGTCTACTGCCTCGGCGACGCCGGCCGCGCGATGTTCCTCGAGGTGCATTCGTCCCTACTCGACGAGAACATGCTCAGGCACATGGAGCTGCCCGAGCCGATGGGGGAGCCCGCGCTGGTCGGAGGCGCCGCGGTGGACGCGCATGGTGGGGCGCTCTCGCTCGTCTTCCTCGCCGCGCACCTGGCCAAGCACGTTCGCCCGCCGCTCCTCTGGTGGCTCGACTTCGCGTCGAGCCGGAGGCGGGCGGCGAGCGAGCTGGCAACGGCGGAGCGGATGGCTGACGAGCTACGCCTCGGCCGCCACCTGCAATGGGCGCATGTGGGGGCGGACGCGGTCGATGCCGCGATCGCGTCGCCCGAGTGGGAGGGAACCGATGCCGTCTCGCGGCTCCTCGAAGTGACCGCCGAGGCCCCCGTCCAGCGCCTCGCGTCGCTCGCGGCGACGCCGCTCGACCGTGTGCGCGTGCGTCTCGCGTGGGTCTGGCCGCATTCGCTGCGCGCGACGCCGGCGGACTTCGCCCGCTGGACATTGGAGCGCGGTGTGCGCTGGGGGGCGCGACGCGTTCGCGCGCTCCGAAGGGGTCCTGGCAATGAGTGACGGGTCGGCGACGAACAGCCGCGTTCTCGCTGTGGAAGGTGCGGACTTCCTCGCGACCGTCGCCGTCGCGGCCGCGGCGTCGGTTCCCGTCTGGTTCCGCGTTCGCGGCACGAGCATGACGCCGGCGATCCAGCCGAATGCACTCGTCCGTGCCGTGGGGCTCTCGGCCCGCAGCGCGCGCCGCGGCGACGTCGTCGTGGCCCGGCGTGCCGACGGGAGCCCGGTCGTCCATCGCGTCTGGTGGCAGCAGGGTCGCCGCCTCTGGCTCAAGGGTGACGCGCGCCTCGCGCCCGATGCCCCGGTGACGGTCGATGCGGTCGTCGCGATCGCCGACCGCGTGCGCGACGAGCGTGGGGAGCGCCCTCTCGAGGGGCGGGCCGCCTGGTCGCCACGCCTCGCGCTCGGACGCTGGCGCCGGCACCTGCGCGGGGTGGTCACGCGACGGCAGGGCATGGTCCGGTCGTGACGGCGATCGGTCCCATCGCCGGGCTCGTGCTCCGCCATACGATGGACGCCCCCGTGACCTTCCGCGACCTTCCGGGCAGCGAATGGCGAGCACGCGATGACGACGCCTGCGACATCACCGTGCGACACATGCTCGGCAGCACCAGCGTCGACGGACTCGCGCCGTCGCTGGAGGTCGGCGAGCACGCGACCTACTATTCGGATCGCGACGGCAGCCCCGCGGTGCTGCTGCGGCAGATCATCCCGGGCGTCGAGAGCGTGTTGCTGCGGACGGTCGTTCCGGGACATGAGTACGAGGCGAGGTACAGCGCCGCGCCGACGAGCGCCGTGCCCCGGGTGGTCTCGGAGTTGCCCGCATACACGCTCGCGCTCTCGGCGCGGCGCGGGGGCGTCATCGCGCACGGCTGCGGGTTCGTGCTCCCCGGCGGCGGCCTCGCGCTGTGCCTCGGGGTATCGGGGGCGGGGAAAAGCACCCTCGGACGGCTGCTCGCAGGGGAGTCGGGCGTGCGGGTTCTGAACGACGACCGGATCGTGCTGACGATGCAGACTGGCGGGATACACGCCTGGTCGACGCCCTGGCCCGGTCGCGGCGGGCAGGCGACGGTGGGGGATGCCCCGCTCGCGGTAGTCGCGCTGATCGGCCGCGCGACGGAACGTCGGGTGAGCGCGATTCGAGGCCGGCCGGCGGTCGCCGCGCTGCTCCAGACCATCGCGATCCCCCTGTGGGAAGGGGAGGCATCGGATCACGCGCTCGAGCTGGTTGGCAGGCTGGAGCAGGACGTGCCGATCGTTCGACTCGAGTATCCGTTGGAGACGGGCACGGGTGCCTGGATCGCGACCACGTTGCGGAGTGTAGCGAATGGACGTGTCGAAGTCTGAGACCTTCTACGTTCAGCGACGCGGCATCGTCGTCAGGCGCGTCGCGGGAGAGGTGCTTCTCGTGCCGGTCGCGGCGACGGCCATCGACGAGGCGCGCCGGTCAGCGGAGCTGTTCGTGCTCAATCCGACCGGGGAGTTCCTCTGGAACGAGCTGGCTTCTCCAAAGCGGGTACCCGACTTGGCGCGGAACTTGATGATGACCCACGAAGTTGCGCTCGAGACAGCCTTCGACGACGCCGCCCGGTTCGTCGACGCCCTTCTCGGGGCAAGTCTCATTCAGGTCACTCACGCGGAGACGGATGCAAGTCGCTGAGACGTCGCTCGGAACGTTGAACAAGCGGTTGGCGCGCAACGCCCGGGCGATGCGCACGCCGCTCAATTGCCTTTTCGAGCTGACGCCGACGTGCAACCTGCGGTGTCACTTCTGCTACGTCGCGCTCGAGCCGTACAAGGGGCCGTACCTCTCGACGGCCGCGGTGCGCGCGGTGCTCGACAAGCTCCGGACGGCCGGCGTTCTCTGGCTCACATTCACGGGCGGCGAGATCTTCTCGCGGCGCGACTTCGCGGAGATCTATCGCTACGCGCGCGAGTCTGGATTCCTCGTCACGTTGTACACGAACGCGACGATGATGAACGAGCGGCTCGCGGCGCTCTTCCGCGAGCTTCCGCCCTTCTCGGTCGAGGTGAGCCTGTACGGCCACAACGCCGAGGTCTACGAGAAGACGACGCAGATCCCCGGGTCCTTCGCGCGCTTCGAGCGTGGCATCACGCTCCTCCAGGAGGCGGGGGTGCCGCTCAAGCTGAAGACCGCGATGAGCACGTTCACGCAGGATCACTTCGAGTCGCTCTTCACGTACGCGCAGGCGCGCGGGTTGAAGTACAGCGTCGATACGACACTCGACTACACTCTCGACGGTGGGACGACGCCGACGCTGTACCGGCTGACGTCACGCAAGGTGCTCGATGTGGAAGCCGAGATCGACCGTGTGGTCGGCAACGGCGATCAGGGACCGCTGCCGGAATGCTCGGTGGCGCCGCCTGACGGTGCGCCCGCGGAGCTGTATCGCTGCGGCGCGGGCAGGACCGGGCTCTTCGTGAACGCGCTCGGGCAGGCGAGCCATTGCGTGATCGACCGTGAGCCGTCGTTCCCGATTCTCGAGATGAGCTGGGACGAACTCTGGCAGCAGATGGGCGAGTGGGTGACGCAGCCGCTTCCCGCCGACGCCCCGTGCAGCGGGTGCAGCCTGCGTGGCGGCTGTCAGAGCTGCCCGGCGCGCTCCCGCATGGCCACGGGGAGCCCGTACCTGAAGGATCCGTATTACTGCGACGTCACGCACACGCGCTACGGGCTCCCCCCGGCGCAACACCCCGATTACCGTGCGATGGCCCGACCCCTCGGCGCCTGCGCCGCCTGAGCGCCACACCCTCTGGAGGATCTGCGATGCTGGACAACGATCGTCAGCCAAACTCGCGCAAGCCGTATCAGCAGCCGACGCTGGAGCGCGTGATTCTCGACCCGATCAAGGAGATGCTCACCGCGTGCACGACCGACCCGAACGCGAAGAACACCACCGACTGCACGATCCTCGAGACCACACTCAGCTGACGGCAGAACGCGCCGCACCACGCGGCGCGCGCCCCCGCCCTACAGGAACTGCGGAGACATTCGTGCAACCGAGACCGATTCGCCTGTTGGTCCTCGCGGCGCTGCTGGCAGGCGTCGTCGTCGCGTGCGATGACGACCCGACGGCGCCCATCGCGACCCTTTCGCTCGTGTGTCCGACCGGGCCACTCGCGGTCAACGCGCCCATCGCGCTGAACTTCTCGCAGCCCGTTCAGGCGTCGACGGTCACGGGCGCGAACGTGGTCGTCACCGACGCGGGGAGTGGCCTCGAGATCCCCGGCGCGCTGGCCCTGGGCGCCGATGGACGGGTCGTGACGTTCTCGCCGAGCTCGCCGCTCCCCTTCGGCACGGTGCTCGGCATCCGCGCGCAGAACATCCTCACGGCAAACCGCGCGACCTCGCTCGGCGTCGTGCTCTGCAACGTCCTCACTGCGCCGCCGCCGATCGCGGAAGTCGTCTGGGATCGTCTCGATTCGCCGACCGGGACGGCCCTCACCGGCGCCTCGCTCATCTCGCCTGACTCCGGCTGGGTCTCGTCGTTCGCCGTCCCCCTCTACCGCCGGGTCGGCCGGGGGTGGGAAGTCCGCTTCAACCAGCCGTACTTCATCTCCAGCTTCGATGTCCAGTTCGCCAGTGCGCTGCACGGTTGGGCGACGCACTTCGACTCGCGCAACCTGCGCGGCGTGATCACCGAGACGAGGAACGGCGGCACGTCGTTCGACACGGCGTTCACGATGTTCGGGCGCGACATTCGCCGCCTCCTCGTCGATTCGGCGGCCTTCACGGGCAACACGCTCTTCGCGCTCGCCGGTGGCGGCACCAACACGAACGCGACCTTCTTCAAGCGCAACCCGGGGAACGGCGCCTGGTCGATGGTGACGGACGTGTCCGGGACGTCGAGCATTCACGACATCGACCACGCGCCCAACGACACGACGACGCTCTTCGCGGTCTCGAGCGGCTTCCGCATCGGGCCGCCGTTCCCGGCGACGTACGCGGCGCGCACCTTCACGTCGACCAACGGCGGTGCGTCGTGGACGGAAGTGCCGAACGCGCGAGCCGATACGGGGAGCACGGTGGCATTCCATGGCGTCGCGCGCCGCACGAACGGCGACGTGTACGTGACCGGCGGCAACGGCTTCGTCGGCCGACTTCCGGGCGGCAACGCGCCGTTCACGAAGATCAACCTCGGCATCGTGTCGCGTGATACGCTCGACTTCAACGCCCTGATCTACAACGACGTGCAGTTCGCGCCCGACAACAACAACATCGGCTGGATCGTCGGCGCGCAGCTGATCGGGTTCTCCGGCGGTGTGCCGCAGTATCAGGGGCTCGTCTTCGGGACGAAGGACGGTGGTGCCACCTGGACCCGGCAGGGGGTTCGCGGCGCGGATGAGTATGGTGCGTCGTTCCCCGCGCTCAACCAGCTCGAGGTGTTGTCGTCGACGAAGGTGTGGATCGTCGGCGATGGTGGGACCGTGCTCTCGCTGAATCCCTAAGGGCGCTTTCGAACAGGTGACGACGTGGACGTGAAATCCAGGAGAGTCCGTGTGCGCTGGCTGTGCGTCGTGGCCGCGATAGCGTTCGCGCCGACGCTCGCCAGGGCACAGCAGCTTCCCGCCGGTCGGTGCGACTTCGACGTCGCCGACGACCAGGGGCGGTTCATGTACGGCAGCACGCTGCATCTCACCGGACGCGCGGGAGCGAGCACCGACCGCGGCCAGTTCTTCCTCATCAACGCCGACGTACCGGAGAACGACGTCGACCACGACGGCTACAATCAGCCCGGGCCGGCGTGCGACTATTCGGCGATCTACATCCCGCGGCTTCTCCGGCGCGACCTGATCAACGTCGCGAACCCGACGCTCGCCATCCCCGCGCAGAACGTCATCCTCATCAACCTGCCGCGGGTCCTGCCCAACGGTACCTCGGCTCGCGTCGAGGCGTTCGTCGAAATCCCGAACGGAACGGTGGCCGGCACCTACCGAGGCGAGATCCAGCTTCGCGACAGCGTCCGCAACGTCCAGAACGGCCCGAACAACGAGGTGCTCAGCCAGGACCGCATCTTCTTCGAGGTGACCGTCGTCGAGGAGCGCGACTTCACGCTCGTCGACCCGGATTCGGCGGCGGAGCTCGACTCGGTGGTGATCCGGGGACGCGCCGGGCAGCGGGCCTCGGGGGTGCTGCGTATCGCCAACACCGGCAACACCGCACTCAGCAACGTTCGCCTGACGGCGACCGACCTGCGCTCGGAGAGTGCGGTCGGTCTCGTCATCCCCGCCCAGAACGTGACGTTCACGCCGGAGAACCTGGCCGGGATCCAGTTCGCCGACACGGCGCGTATCACCGTCACGGTGCAGATCCCGCGTGGCATCCTCGGAGGGCGCTATCGAGGCGCGATCGTCGTGCAGGCGGAAGGCACCGCACCGCAGCAGATCCCGCTCATCGTGATCGTGACGAGCACGCGCGGCATCCTCTTCGGGAACAACCCCGTGCGCGAGAGCGCCGGCGACATCGCCAACATCGCCTTCAACGGCGACCCGGGCACCGAGTGGAAGCTGACGATCTACGACATGGCCTCTCTCGTCACGTACAAGACGAGCGGCCGCGTCTTCGCGGGCGCGCCGATTCCCGGGGGCGGTGCGGGTACGCTCGTCGGCGCCGATTTCGCGGTGAACGTGATCTGGCCGCTGACGAACGGCAGAGGCGAAGCCGTCGCGAGCGGGATGTACCTGGTGGTCGTCGAGTCGATCGTCAACGGTCGACGGCAGCTCGCGCAGGACAAGCTGATGGTGATCCGGTAAAGGCGGCCAACCAATGATCAGACTTCGCAACGCACTCTGGCTCGTCGCCCTCGC
>DATAIN010000698.1:0-2812 GCA_036262635.1 Gemmatimonadaceae bacterium
GGGGACGGCAGCGCTCCCCACTCAGCCCAGCACGTCCCCCAGCGCGGGCAGCACCAGCGCCCGGAACCGGTCGTTCGCCTCGCGCGCCGGGAGCTGCGTCGCGCTCTGCCGCCACCAGTCGAGCACCACGACGAACGTCGACGCGACCCACCGCGCGAGCAGCTCGTACTCGATCGTCGGGGGCGCGTCACCGGCTCGCCGCGGCAGCGCACGCAGATCGGCGAGGATCAGATCCGCGAGCAGCTCGCGCAGCCGCGCGTGCGCGGCTCCCTGCGCCGCGTCGTCGCCCACAGCCGCGCCCTCGGCGTGCGTCCGCTCCACTTCCTCGAAGATCGGGCCGCTGAAGCGGATGACGCGCTCGCGCGCGCGGAGCGCGGCGTTGGCGCGGCGGGCCGCGACGCGGGCGATGACTTCCTTCACCGCGATCGCGTCGTAGGCGCGCTGCAGCTCGTGACGGAGCGCGGTCATCGGGGAAGGGCGACGGGCATGACTCTCACTGTCATCAGGAGCGAGGGGAGAGTCAAGTCGGACCAGGCCGTGTGCGGGTTCGCCGGACGCCGGAGCGGGATGCGGCTTACTGACTTCGCCCGCGCCGCGTGCATCGATCATCACATGAAGCGCTTCTGGGGCCGGATCTTCGCCGCGTGCTACGACCGCCTCATGGCCTCGGCCGAGCGGGCTGGGCTCGGCCGCCAACGCGAGCGGTTGCTGGGGCAGACGAGCGGACGCGTGCTCGAGATCGGTGGAGGCACCGGCGCGAACCTCCCCTTCTACCCGCGGGACGTCGCCGAGCTGGTGATCACCGAGCCGGCGGAGCCGATGGCGCGCCAGCTCGAGCGGAAGCTCGACGGCGAGGCGCGGCCGATCCGCGTCGTCTCCGCTCCCGCCGAGGCGCTCCCGTTCGACGACGCGAGCTTCGACGTCGCCGTCTCCACGCTGGTGCTGTGCACCGTCGACGACCCGGCGCAGGCGCTGCGCGAGCTGCACCGCGTGCTGAAGCCGCGCGGGCGGCTGCTGTTCCTCGAGCACGTTCGCTCCCCCGATGCGCGCATCGCGCGCTGGCAGGACAGGCTCCACGGAATCTGGTGCTGGTTCGGCGCGGGCTGCCACTGCAACCGCCCCACGCTCGACACGCTGCTCGCGGCGGGGTTCTCGGTGACGGCGCTCGAGCACGCGGAGCTGCCCAAGGCGCCGTCCATCGTGCGCCCGATGATCGTTGGCGCCGCGGTGCGGGCGTAGCGCATGACCACATCGCACCCTTGAGGAGCGGGACCATGGATCACCACACTCGCGTACGCGTCGCAGTGAACGGATTCGGCGTGATCGGCAAGCGGGTCGCCGACGCCGTCGCGCTGCAGGACGACATGACGCTCGTCGGCGTCGCCGACGTCGTCTCGGACTACCGCATCAAGGTCGCCGTCGCCCGCGGCTATCCGGTGTTCGCCTCCCTCCGGGAGAAGCGCGGCGAGATGGAAGCCGCGGGTGTCCCCATCGCCGGCACGCTCGACGATCTGCTGCGGGACGTCGACGTCATCGCCGATTGCACGCCGAAGAAGGTCGCCGCGGCGAATCTCGAGAGGTACCGCGCCACCGGGGTGAAGGCCGTCTTCCAGGGTGGGGAGAAGCATGCGCTCACCGGCTACTCCTTCGTCGCGCAGGTGAACTACGCCGGCGCCGTCGGGCGCGACTTCGCCCGCGTCGTCTCCTGCAACACCACCGCGCTCAGCCGCGTGATGAACGCGCTGCACCGCCGCGGCTGGGTGAAGCGCGCCCGCGCCGTCCTGCTCAGGCGCGCCACCGATCCGTGGGAGTCGCACGCCGGCGGGATGATCAACACCGTCGTCCCGGAGACGAAGGTGCCGAGCCACCAGGGGCCGGACGCGCGAACGGTGATCCCCGATCTCGACATCGTCACCGTCGCCGGCGCGGGTCCGTACAACCTGAGCCACATCCACTTCGCGATGGTCGAGACGACGCGTTCCGTGAGCGTCGACGAGCTGCGCGATGCACTGTCCACCGAGCCGCGCGTCGCCTTCGTGCGCGCCTCGGACGGACTCGTCGCCCTCAACTCGGTGATCGAGCTGATGCGCGACATCGGGCGTCCGCGCGGCGACATGTGGGAGGTCGCCGTGTGGGAGGATTCGCTCGCCTCCGACGGGCGCGAGCTCTATCTCACCTATCAGGTGCATAACGAGTCGATCGTGATCCCCGAGACGATCGACTGCATTCGCGCGCTCACCGCCATCGAGCCCGACGGGGCCGCGTCGATCGCGAAGACGGACGCCGCGCTCGGAGTCACCGCGCACTTCCTGCGCACGCCGCCGCACGCGGTGCCGGCGACGGCGAGTCTCGGCGCCGCGTCGTTGCACGAGTCGGTCGCGGCGGCGGCTCCGGCTCGTTGACGGAGGATCACGACGATGAGCCGCCGAATCTCCACGATGATCGCCGGCGCGCTGGTCGCGTCGCTCGCGAGCCTGACGTTCGCGCGCACGACCGTGCAGGAGCCGACCGCGCGCGACGTCGTCGACCGCGCCGAGAGCGCGCTCTGGGGAAAGACGCTCGAGACGCGGCTGACGATGACCGTCACGACGCCGCGCTGGACGAGACGACTCGAGCTCGCGGCGTGGATCGAGCGCCCGCGGCGGTCGTTCGTCCGCATCCTGGCGCCACCGAAGGAAGCGGGGATCGCCTCGCTGCGCATCGGCGCCGAGATGTGGAACTACCTGCCGACGGTCGAGCGCACCATCAAGATCCCGCCCTCGATGATGCTGCAGCCGTGGATGGGCTCCGACTTCACCAACGACGATCTGGT
>DATAIN010000699.1:0-2063 GCA_036262635.1 Gemmatimonadaceae bacterium
ACGGGACTCATCCGGACGGTGACGATCCCGGAAGGGTTCGCGATCTCCGACATCGCACCCCTGCTCGCGCGATCGCTCGGCGTGGAAGAGGACTCGGTGCTCGCCGCGGCGCGCGACAGCACGCTGCGCGAGCGGCTCGACGTGCCGACGCCGACGCTGGAGGGGTATCTCTTTCCGGACACGTATTCGTTCGCCGACGGGACGACCGCGCGGAGCGCGGTCCAGACGATGGTCCGGAGGTTCGAGCAGGTATGGGATCCGGCATGGAACGACCGGCTGCAGGCGATGGCGCTCTCACGGCACGACATCGTCACCCTCGCCTCGATCGTGGAGAAGGAGGCCAAGCTCGACGCCGAGCGCCCGGTGATCGCCGCGGTCTACCTGAACCGGCTGCGGACGGGGATGCGCCTTCAGGCCGACCCGACCGTGCAGTATGCACGGGGCGAGCACGCGACGCGACTGTACTACAAGGATCTGCGGGTGGACTCGCCGTACAACACCTACGAGCACGCGGGGCTTCCCCCCGGTCCGATCGCGTCGCCGGGGAAGGCGTCGTTGGTCGCGGCACTGTTTCCGGCGTCGGTGAGCTACCGTTACTTCGTGGCGCACCCGGATGGGCACCACGAGTTCAACGTCGACTATCGCGCGCACGAGCGCGCAGTGGCGCAGCTGCGGCGGGAGCGGGACGCGGCGGCTCGCGCCGGGGGACCCGCGGCGGCAGCGCCTAACGCTTCTCGGTCGATGCCGCGCCGGCCACGTTAGGCCCGGTCCGCGTCCGCCAGCGAAAGGGGACGTCGCGCGCTTCGGGCTCCGCGGAGCCGTCGCGGCGGTCCTTGGGCGGCGCGAGGATCCGCGGCTTGCGGAGGACGCGGCCGGCGTCGCGGACCCGGGCGAAGACGGGCGGGAAGAGGAACAGATCGACGAGGTTCGGATCGAACTGCGTCGCGCGGCCGCGGGCGATGACCTCGGCGGCGCGCTCGAGCGAGCGGCCACGCTGATAGCGGCGTCCGTGGCTGACGACGTCGAAGGTGTCGGCGATGGCGACGATTCGCGAGGCGAGCGGGATCTGCGGCCCGTGCAGCCGATCCGGATATCCCCTGCCGTCCCAGCGCTCGTGGTGGGCGAGCACACCTTCGGCGAGGTCGGGATAGAACTCGGCGATCGGCGCGAGGACCGCGGCGCCGCGTCCGGGGTGCGTCGCGATGGCGCGTCGTTCGGCCGGGGTGAGGCGCGTCTCCTCGTGAATGATGTCGAAGAGCGCGGCGTGGATCTTTCCGATGTCGTGGAAGAGCGCGACGCGCTCGACGACGCGCTGCGCATGCGCGTCGAGCCCGGCCTCCTCGGCGAGAACGAGCGCGTACGCGGCGACGCGCCTGACGTGCGCGCCGGTCTCGGCGTCGTTCGCGTCGATGGCGTTGAGGAGCGACTCGAGGGTCGCGGCGGCGAGGCGCTCCATGGCGCGGCGGCTCTCGCGCTCGCGCATCACGAGCGCGCCGGTCACGACGCCGGCGAGGAGAGTGAACGGGGCGATCCGAGGCATGCCCCGCGGCTGCGCAAGAAACGGGGCATGGCGCCTGGCGAGCACGTCAGGCAGGCGGTGCGGACGAGGGAAGGAACGACGAGAGGTCGTGCACCTCGCAGTCGAGGATGCACGACCTCTCGGGTCGTACGAATGCCGCCTGGTGGGGCGGCCAGCAGGTGCCGGCGATGGCCTACTCTCCCGCGATCTCTCGATCGGAGTACCATCGGCGCTGTAGGGCTTGACGACCGTGTTCGGAATGGGAACGGGTATGGCCCCTACGCTCTAATCGCCAGCGAAGCGAAACAAGGGAAGGAATGAGGAACGTGGAACGTGATCGCGATGGTGCGATGCATCTGTTGATGCGTGCTCTGCTCGGGGAAAGCGCGAAGCGCTTTCCGAGATTTGAAAGTCAAGCCGCACGGGCGATTAGGACCGCTGCGCTTGGAAGCGATTGCTCGCTGTCCACGGGCGGCCTATCGACGTGGTGGTCTCCCACGGCCCTTCAGAGAGCTCGAGGCTCTGGGAGGGTTCATCTTGGGGC
>DATAIN010000700.1:0-3892 GCA_036262635.1 Gemmatimonadaceae bacterium
GACTTCGTGTTCTTGCCGAGGATCTGCCCGAGCACCGCGCCCGCGACCGCGCCCGCCGCCACCTTCTTGGCGTCGCTGGACTTGGATGTCGTCGCCAGCTTCTCGGTCGCGTCGCCGGCCGTCGTCGCGCCATTGCCCGGATAGTCCACGTCGCCCGCGGAGATCGAGCGCACGCGGAAGGTGATCGTCGAGTGCTCCGGCGACTGCTCGTTCACCTGCATGCTCGCCACCTCGAGCACCACTGTCGAGCCGGCGGGGACGAGCACCGAGCCCGGGCCGCTCGTCTCCGTCACGCGCGCGACGATCTTGTCACCCGGACGGGCGTTGGTGCAGACGCGCGCGCCGGTGCTCATGCCGATCATCGTCCCGGCGAGCGTACCGACGGAGCCGCGCGGTGACTCGCTCACGGGCGCGGGGGTTGGCTGCACGACCGGCGACTCCGCGGGCGCCGGGGCCGGTGCGGGGCGCTCGGCGACCCGCGTCCGCGTCCGCTGCTGGACGGGACGAGGCGGAGTCGTGTTGTGCGCCGCGCGCGGCGCCGGCGTCGGAGTGCCGCGCGGGTTGAGCGCGGTGTCCGCGGGAATGAAGCCGGGTGTCCCCGACGACGGCTCGCTCGCGAGCGCGATATCGCGGGCGAGGGCGCTGTCGGAGGTGGTGTCGTCGGAGCGCGCGCAGGCGGCCGCCGCGCCGAGGAGGGCGGCGGTCGCGATGCTGCGCACGGCTGTGAGTGAACGGTTCATCGTCGTCTCGTGCGTGTGGCTCCGGCGTCGCTGCCGGACGCTCTATCCCTCAATACCCCGCGCTTCGGCCACGGTTCGGCTGGCTTCGCCGTGCGGGTCCTCGTAGAATAGCGGACCCCCCGGGCCTAACGACATGAGCATCTCCGTCCGGTTCTACAGTGCGCTGACGCTTCTCGTTGGCGCGACGGTATCGGCCCAGGAGCCGATTCGTCCCGCCGGCGCCGACGTCGTGGTGATCATCCCCGACTCGCTCCCCGACGTTCCGCGCACCCTCACCGAGCTCCTCGCGGCGCGCGCGCCAGGGGTCACGGTCCAGCGCGCGAGCGGCTCGATCGGTGGCGGGTCCTGGGTCTCCCTCCGGGACGCAGCCGCCATACGTGGAGAGGACCCGTTGATCATCGTCGACGGCGTGCGGCGTGCGCGGCACGTCCTCGCCGAGGCCGAGATCGACGATGGATCGAGCTGGGCGATGCCCGACTACACACGGCGCGCCCCGTCCGCACTCGACGACATCCCCGTCGAGGACGTCGAACGGATCGAGATCCTTCGGGGCGCCGCGGCGGCGAGCGCCTATGGTCCCGACGCGCGTTTCGGCGTCATCGCGATCACGACGCGCGCGCCCGGCACGCGTCCCAGGCTCGAGGCATCGTTAGGCGGCGGCTATGCCAGCTCGTCGCTCGACTTCGAGCGCGCGGTGGTGGGCGTCACCGCCGACGGGTTTCCATGTCCCGTCGCCTACAACGGGCGCGGTTGTACGGCCGTGGGCTCGAGCAACTATACGCCCCTGCTCGACAACCCGTTGTTGTCGGGTGGGGCACAGCGCTCAGCGCGCGTCGCGATCGATCAGCGCCTTGGTTCACTCGCGGGCACGCTCGCGCTCTCGCATGAACGCGTGCAGGGCGTGCTCCCCGCCGACGGTCGCGACCGCACCAGTGGAACCGCGCGCGTCTCGATGCCCGTCGGGCTGGTGCGGCTCGGCTACGCGGGGCAATGGACCGCCCGTGGCGTCGCACAGCCAATGGAGTATCGGTACGGGGTCGATCCGTACTTCGCGGGCGCGATGTACTACCCGCGCGACTGCACCCGCGCCACGCCGTGCGGCGCCGACAGCCTGTCGCACGGCTATCGCGGGAACAGGGGATGGATCGCCGAGAGTGGGCCGCGCCACCGGCGGATGCGGACGTCTCATGCCGTGACAGCCCGACTGCAGCCCTGGGATGCCGTGCAGCTCGAGTCGCGCATCGCCGGCGACTGGTTCGGGCAGGACATTCGCTGGGCGGATCCAGAGAGTCGCCGTCAAGGCGACTACATTCTCGAGCGGTCGCGGCACGCGTCGGCGCGTTTCCTCAGCGCCGAGCAGGAGGTGCGCGCCGAGTATGGTTCGAACGCGAACCGCCTGGTCTCGCTGGCGGTGATCCGGCTCGAGCGCGGACAAGCCGAGATGTCGGTCTACCAGGGAGGGCGCAATCTGGTCACCGGCGCGTCCGGAGCGTCGACGAAGCAGCTGACGGTCGATTTCCGGCGTTCCCACGCGATTCTCCAGCAGCGTTTCGCCACGGCGCGGTTCGACGCCGGCGCCGGCGTCACCATCGTGAAGCTCGCTGACTGGCACACGTCGATGGAGGACCCGACATTCGGCAACCCTTCGATCGACGCCGCGTTCTCGATCCTCCGTGGGCCGACGCTGTCGCTGCGCGCCCGCGCGGCCGCCGGACGTTCCCGGTCCTTCGAGCAAGATCCCATCTTCCTCTCGATCCTCACCCCATTCCCGACGGGGACGCTGCCGCCATACCTCCCGGATCGCGTGAGCGAGGTCGAGGGAGGGTTCGATCTCTCGAGTCCTCTCGTACGCGCCTCCGTGACGACGTATCGGAGCGTCTCACGCTCCGAGCGTGCACTGATGAACCTGAGCACGCCCTCGACCGGATTCACGAATTGGGGGATCACTCGCGCGGTACGCGGCCTCGAGCTGTCCGCGAGGAGCGACCTCACGCTGCCGACTGCGTTGCGGCTCGCGCTCGATGGCATGGTCGCCTTCGAGAAGGACGAGGTCAGCGGTGGCGAGCCGCCTGTGCGCCTCCTTTCTTCATTCGGAGTGTCCGAGGGCGAGTCCTTCGGATTCTGGATTGCGAGCGAGCCCCGGTGGACCGACGCGAACGGCGACGGGCTCGTCGATTATCAGGAGTTGACCTGGCCAGGGGCAACGCGTGCGGGACGCTCGCGCCCGTCGCGCCTCGCCGCGCTTCGCGGCGATCTCGCCATCGGCCAGCGCTGGCACCTCGGCGCGCATCTCGACTATCGGGGCGGGCATCTGGTGCCCGATGCTGTGGAACGCGTCCGTTGCTGGGCGAACGTCTGTGCCGCTCAGCATGATCCTTCCGCGACGACCGACGCGCAGATCCGCGCGTACTCTGCGTCCCTGACGATGATGTCGCGTGGCTATCTGCGACCCGGCGACGCCGTGCGGGTGCGCGAGCTCTCGCTGTCGTCGGAGCAGCCGGCCACAGCTCGAATCCTGGGGGCGGCCGCGCTGCGGGTAACAGTCGCGATCAAGAACGCCGGCTTCATCTGGTCGCGGTCGGGCGTGTGGGATCCCGAAACCTTCGCCCCCGGGCCAGTGGAACTGTCGAACATCCAGGACGGGCTCCAGGCCCCCATTCCCCGCGAGGTCGTCCTCCGCGCATCCCTCAGCTACTGAGCGGAAGGACCAGCAAGGGGGGCGCCTTCCGGGGCGCCCTTTTTGCATTCCACGGTGCGCTTCCGAACCGTCGGCCCAGGCGGTTCGTTCTGGACCCGTGTTGCCCATGACCGATACCACGACGCGCCCCGACGACGAGGCGCGTTTGCCACATGGCGCGCCCTCAGCGGCCGCTGCCGCGGACGACATCCAGGCCGTGCTCGCCGAGTCGCAGCGCGCGATCGTCGCGCTCCATCAGGAGCTCGACCGGACCACGCTCGCACTGCGCCAGGCGTCCGACGCCCGCGCCGCCTTCATCTCGAGCCTCGGCCATGAGCTGCGCACGCCGCTCAACGCCATCCTCGGCCTGACGCGGCTGCTCCTTGGCCGCTCCGACGGCGACCTCTCGCCCGAACAGGACAAGCAGATTCACTTCATCCGCCGCTCGGCGGAGACGCTGTCGGATCTCGTCAAC
>DATAIN010000701.1:0-4527 GCA_036262635.1 Gemmatimonadaceae bacterium
GAGCTGGTCGAGGGGCGCGACCTTCGCCTCGGGGACGAGGCGCAGCGCGGCGGTCGGCATGATCGGGCTCTCCGCGGTCTTCGGATCCTGCACGATCGCCGCGCCCCCGCGGTCGGCGATGCGGCGCAGCCCGCGCGAGCCGTCGTCGTTCGCGCCGGTCATGATCACGCCGATGGTCCGCGCCCCGTAGGCGTCGGCCGCGGACTCGAAGGTCACGTCGATCGAGGGGCGGCTGAAGCGGATCGGCTCCTCGGTGCTGAGCGCGAGATGCCCCGGCTCGACGAGCACGTGGTACTCCGCGGGCGCGACGTAGACGTCCCCGGGCGCGAGCTCGCTCTTGTCCTCCACCTCGCAGACCCGGAGCGGGGTGTGGTCCTGGAGCAGCGTGACGAGCACCTCGTCCGAATCGCGATGCCGGTGCTGGACGATGACGACGGGCAGGTCGAAGCCCGGCGGCAAGCCGCCCAGCACCTTTCGCAATGCGTGCAGGCCACCCCAGGAGGTTCCGATCACGACGAGCTCGTAGGCCACGATGGATTCTTCAGCGCACCTTGCGGTAGATCTTCTCCGACGCGATCTGCTCGTAACAGTTCTCGTACTGCGAGAACTTCAGCGATTCCTTGGACCCCAGTCCGAGAATTCCGAAATTGACGAGCGAATCGTAGAACAAGCGGTGTACCCGAGCCTGCAGCGACCGGTCGAAATAGATGAGGACGTTCCGGCAGAGGATGACGTTGAACTCGCTGAACGACCGGTCGGTGACGAGGTTGTGCTGCGAGAAGACGACGTGCTCGGTGAGCGAGGGATGGAAGAGCGCGCCGTCGTACTTCGCGACGTAGTACTCCGAGAACGCCCGCTTGCCCCCCGCCTTGATGTAGTTCTCGGTGTACTCCTGCATCCGCTCGAGGGGAAAGATGCCGGCGCGAGCCTGCTGCAGGACGACTTCGTTGATGTCCGTCGCGTAGAGCCGCGACCGCTGGAGGAGCCCCTCCTCCTCCAGCAGGATCGCCATCGAGTAGACCTCCTCCCCGGTCGAACATCCGGCGTGCCACACCCGGATGAAGGGGTACGTCCGGAGAAGCGGGATCACCTGCTCCCGGAATGCGCGGTAGAACCCCGGGTCCCGGAACATCGCCGTCACGTTGATGGAGAGGTCGAGCAGCAGCCGCTCCATCACCTGCGGGTCGTGCAGCACCTTCTCCTGCAGCGCCGTGACGTTCGGCAATCCCTCCGCGTTGATCCGCTTCCAGATCCGGCGTCGGATCGAGGAGAAGGCGTACGACCGGAAGTCGAACCCGTAGTGCCGGAAGATGGCCTCCAGCAGCAGCTCGATCTCCAACTGCTCGAGCTGCGTGTCGTACGCCAACGGCGGCTGCGCGACCTTGCTCACGGAATCAGCGATACAGCCACACCCGCATCAGGGAGAGGAGCTGCTCGGTGTCCACGGGCTTCGTGATGTAGTCCGACGCCCCGGCCGCGATGGTCTTCTCGCGGTCACCCTTCATCGCCTTCGCGGTGAGGGCGATGATCGGCAACGAGCGGAACTTGGCGTTCCGGCGGATCTCCCGCGTCGTGTCGTAGCCGTCCATCTCGGGCATCATGATGTCCATCAGCACCAGGTCGACGTTCGGATCCTTCTCCAGCTCCGCGATCGCGTCCTTCCCGTTCTCGGCGAAACGTACATGCATGCCGTGGTCCTCGAGCACGCTCGTGAGGGAGAAGATATTCCGCACGTCGTCGTCCACGACCATGATGCGCTTCCCCGCGAACACGCTGTCCGCGTTGTGAAGCTGCTCCAGCATCCGCCGCTTCTGCTCAGGCAGCTTCGCCTCGACGCGGTGGAGGAAGAGCGCGGTCTCGTCGAGCAGCCGCTCCGGCGACTTCACGTCCTTGACGATGATCGTCTCGGCGTACTTCCGGAGCTGCGTGTCCTCCGCCGGGGTGAGCTCCTTCCCGGTGTACACGATCACCGGCATCTCCTGCATCGCCGGGTCGCTCTTCACGGTCTCGAGCAGCTCGAAGCCGCTCATGTCGGCGAGGCCGAGGTCGATCACCATGCAGTCGAACTTCTGGCCGCGCAGCGTCTCGATCGCCTCGCGGGCCGACGCGACCGCGGTGATCTCGACGTCCTCCGCCGCGATCAGCTCGACGATCGCCTGCCGCTGGTTCGCGTCGTCCTCGACGACGAGCAGCCGCTTCACCCGCTCGTCGATGAACTTCAGCAGCCGTGAGAAGGCGTCGTCCAGCGTCTCCTTGCTCACCGGCTTCTCGAGGTAGGCGAAGGCGCCGGCGCGCAGCCCCTGCTGCCGGTTCTGGTCCCCCGAGACGATGTGCACCGGGATGTGGCGCGTGTCCGGGTGGTGCTTCAGCCGATCGAGCACCTCCCACCCGTTCATGTCCGACATGCCGATGTCGAGGGTGATCGCGTCGGGCTTGTACTCGTGGGCGAGCGTCAGCGCGTCGCGCCCGCGCAGCGCGATGATCCCCTTGAACTCGCGCCCGCGCGACATCTCGAGCAGCACGCGCGCGAAGTTCTCGTCGTCCTCGACGATGAGGATGACACGGTCGCCCGGCTGGATGTTCGCGCGGTCGTCCTCGTAGCCCGAGGGGAGGAGGACGTCGGCGAGCGCCGTCGGCGGGATGTCGTCGAGGGTCGCGACGCCGGCGTCACCCTGCCCTTCCTCCTCGAGACGGAAGTCCGGCAGCGCGGCCTGCGTTCCCGCCGCCGGCGTGGCGCGCGGCGCGGTCGTGATCGCCGTGTCGAAGCTCGCCGCCGCGCTCGCGTCGGAGATGGTGCTCCCCGACTGCGCGGTCGGCTG
Organism: Gemmatimonadaceae bacterium; assembly: GCA_036262635.1. Taxonomy (GTDB): domain Bacteria; phylum Gemmatimonadota; class Gemmatimonadetes; order Gemmatimonadales; family Gemmatimonadaceae; genus JABFXC01. The sequence goes on from DATAIN010000701.1 coordinate 2,820, forward strand.
GCCACCGCCCGCGCCACCGGCGCTCGGGAGGAGCCCGGCGGCGCGGCCGCCCCCCGCCGGAGCGTTAGGCGCGCCGCCGAAGGACGCGCCACGGCCGGCGCCGATGCTGCCGGCGGGGCTCGGGCGCGAGGGCTGCCGGCTCATCCCGGCCCGACCACCCGCCATTGCCGGACCCGCCGTCCGCGGCGGACGGAGCCCCGTCTCCGGATCGATGTAGGTCGACGGGAGGAAGAGGGTGAAGGTGCTTCCCGTGCCCGGCGTGCTCTCGACGCGGATCTCGCCGCCGAGGAGCTGTGCGATCTGCCGGCTGATGGTGAGTCCGAGACCGGTGCCCCCGTACTTGCGGCTCGTCGTCCCGTCGGCCTGCTGGAACGCCTCGAAGATCAGCTGCTGCTTGTCCTTCGAGATGCCGATGCCGGTGTCGCTCACCGCGAACGCGACCACCTCCTGCGCCCGGTCGAGGGTCGAGTTCATGAAGCGCTTCCCGCCCGACTTCTCGGCGCGGCGCACCGTGAGCGCGACCTCGCCCGAGTCGGTGAACTTCATCGCGTTCGAGAGCAGGTTCTTGATCACCTGCTGCAGGCGCTGGCCGTCCGTGTAGAGGCTCGCCGGTGCGCCCGGCGCGACCTCGACGCGGAAGGTGAGCCCCTTCTGCTCGGCGACGGGACGGAAGGTCCGCTCCACGAAGTCGCGGACGTCGTTCATCGTCACGTCGGCCGGGTTCACCTCCATCTTCCCCGCCTCGACCTTCGACAGATCGAGGATGTCGTTGATGAGGTTGAGCAGGTCGGTGCCCGAGGAGAGGATCGTCTTCGCGAACTCCACCTGCTTCGCCGAGAGCGTCTTCTCCTTGTTCTCCGAGAGGAGCCGGGCGAGGATGAGCAGCGAGTTGAGCGGGGTGCGCAGCTCGTGGCTCATGTTCGCGAGGAACTCGCTCTTGTACTTCGAGCTGAGGGCGAGCTGTGAGGCCTTCTCCTCGAGCGCCTGGCGGGCGCGCTCGACCTCGGTGTTCTTCTCCTCCACGCGCCGGTTCTGCTCGGCGAGCAGGTTCGCCTTCTCCTCCAGCTCCTCGTTGACCTGCTGCAGCTCTTCCTGCTGCTCCTTGAGGAGCTCCTCGGACTGCCGGAGCGACTTGGCCTGCGCCTCCAGCTCCGAGTTCGAGCGCTTGGGCTCTTCCTGCTGCTGCTGGAGCTCCTTCGACTGCGACTGCAGCTCCTGCGTCAGCTTCTGCGACTGCTCGAGCAGCTCCTCGGTTCGCATGTTCGCGGCGATCATGTTCAACACGACGCCGATCGATTCCGCGAGCTGGTCGAGGAATGTCAGGTGGATCTGGCTGAAGGGGAGGAAGCTCGCCAGCTCGATCACCGCCTTCACCTCACCCTCGAAGAGGATGGGGAGGACGATGATGTTGCGCGGCGGCGCCTCACCGAGGCCCGACATGATCTGGATGTAATCGTCAGGCACGTTGGTGAGCAGGATCGCCTGCTTCTCCAGCGCCGCCTGGCCGACCAGTCCCTCGCCGAGGTAGAAGCGGTTCGCGACGTGCTTGCGCGACCGGTAGGCGTAGCTCGCGATGAGCTTGAGCACCGGCGCGCCCGCCTCGTTGTCCATGATGAAGAACGCGCCATGGTGCGCGCTGACCAGCGGCGTCAGCTCGCTCATGATCAGGCGCGACACGGACTCGAGGTCCTTCTGCCCCTGCATCATG
>DATAIN010000702.1:0-4978 GCA_036262635.1 Gemmatimonadaceae bacterium
CATCTCGCCCGGGCGTGCCCCCGCTGTACGTCCGGGCTCGTGGCGCGAGGCACCTTCACCGCTTGCCCCAAACAAGAGCCACCCTGCTCGTAGCGCGTGGCGCTCTCCCCGCCGCGGACCCCTCCGTGCCCTCCGTGGTCCTCTATTGCCGTTCTCTGTGATTATCAAAGCCACCAGCTCCGCGTCCTCCTCCATCTCCGCGTCCTTCAAGCAACAGCGCCACCCGTCTCCCCAGCCGCACATCTCCAGGCCCCGACAGTTTCTGTCGCTCTCCCGCCGCTCGCTGTACCTTCACTCCCATGACACCCGCCCTCGAGATCCAGAACGTCGCCAAGCGCTACGCCGCGCATGTCGCCGTGCGTGATCTCTCGCTCGTCGTTCCGCGCGGTACCGTCTACGGATTGCTCGGCCCTAACGGTGCCGGGAAGACGACGACGATCCGCATGATCCTCGACATAATCGAGCCCGACACCGGCACGATCAGCGTGCTCGGAACGACGCATCGCGATCGCGCGATCCAGGACCGCGTCGGCTACCTTCCCGAGGAGCGCGGGCTGTACAAGAAGATGCAGGTCCGGCGCATCCTGAAGTTCCTCGCGGAGCTCAAGGGACTGCACGGGCGCGAGGCCGACGCGCGCATCACCGAGTGGCTCGAGCGGCTCGGCCTGCGCACCGCCGACAAGGACTGGGGACTCGCCAAGGTGGACGAGCTCTCGCGCGGGATGCAGCAGAAGGTGCAGTTCATCGCCGCGCTGCTGCACGATCCGGAGCTCGTCATCCTCGACGAGCCGTTCAGCGGGCTCGATCCGGTGAACGCGCAGGCGCTCAAGGACACCGTCGTGGAGCTCAAGCGGCGCGGCAAGACGGTCATCTTCAGCACGCACCTGATGGACAACGCGGAGCGGCTCTGCGACGCGGTCTGCATCATCGCCCGCGGCGAGAAGGTGCTCGACGGCGCGGTGAGCGCGGTGAAGGCGGCGCACGGTGAGCACTCCGTCGCCCTCGCCCTCGACGGCGCGGTGACGCCGGCGGTGCAGGCGGTGCTCGCCGATCGCTCGCTCGTCGCCGAGATGGACGACTCCAACCTGTACTACGAGCTGGAGCTCGCGCCCGGGGCCGACGCGCGAGTGCTTCTCCGCCGCCTCGTCGAAGCGGGAGCGGCGATCCGGCGCTTCGAGCGCGTGCAACCGTCGCTGCACAGCATCTTCCTGGAGCGAGTCGGTGCCTCCGGCGTCGAGGCGGGGATGAGCGGACATGGCTAGACTCTGGGCGGTCATCAAGCGCGAGTACGTCGAGCGCGTACGCACGAAGTGGTTTCTCGTCTCGACGCTCTTCGCGCCGTTCCTCCTCGGGCTATTGACGATCGTCCCGATCTGGCTGATCTCGAAGACCGCGAACCAGTCGGACATCGCCCACGTCGCCATCCTCGACGCGTCGGGCACCGGCGTCGGCAAGCGTGTGCAGGTCGCGCTCGGCGGAGGGCCGACCAGCACCGACACCGCGCGCACGCAGCTCGTCACCCTCGACACGACGCAGCTCGCCGCCGCCGAGTCGGCGTACACGCACATGGTGATGAAGAAGGAGACGCGCGGCTACCTCGTGCTCGGCCCGCGCGTCCTCAGCGACACCGTGGCGTATTACGCGGGGCGGAACGGGTCCTCGCTCGCCGACGTCGCGCGGATCGAGGGCGCGGTCCGCCAGGGCATCCTCGAGACGCGCCTCGAGCGTGCCGGGATGGACCCGGACCGCATCGCGCGGCTCACCGGAGCGAAGCGCGTCGAGTTGAAGGCGGACCAGATCGGCGACAAGGGGCGCGAGGGCGGCGGGATCGTCAAGTTCCTCTTCTCCTTCAGCATCGCCTTCCTGCTCTACATCTCGATCGTGCTCTACGGGCAGAACGTCCTGCGCGGAGTGCTCGAGGAGAAGCAGACGCGCGTCGCCGAAGTGGTGGTCGCGAGCGTGTCCACCGACACGCTGCTCGCCGGCAAGGTGCTCGGGGTCGGCGCGGTCGGTATCACCCAGCAGGTGCTGTGGGTGATCATGTCGCTCGTCGTCGTCCGGGCGCGGGAGCCGATCATGCGCGCGATGCACATCGTGTCGCCGTCGTTCGCGGTTCCCTCGATCGCGCCGAGCGTCCTCGCCCTGCTGTTCTTCTTCTTCGTGCTCGGCTTCATGCTCTACTCGGCGATCTTCGCCGCGGTGGGAGCGATGGTGAACTCGGACAGCGAGGCGCAGCAGGCGCAGCAGCCTTTCATGATGCTGCTCGTCGCGACCGCGATCCTCATCCAGCCGGTGCTCGTCAATCCCGCGAGCAGCCTCGCGGTGGCCGCGTCGATCATCCCCTTCAGCGCCCCGGTGATCATGCCGCTGCGCCTGAGCGTGACGTCGGTTCCCTGGTACGAGCTCGTGGCGTCGGTCCTGGTGCTCGCGCTGACGATCGCGCTCTTCATCTGGATCGCCTCGCGCATCTATCGCACGGGACTGCTCATGTACGGCAAGCGCCCGACGATAAGGGAGCTGGCACGCTGGGTCCGGCGGAGCGCATAGAGACGAGAGAACCTGAGAAACCGCGATGGGAGACGAGAGTGACTCCGATCTCTCGTCGAGAGACGAGAGGAGGACGAGAGCGGAGAGACGAGAGGAGGATGAGAGAGCAGAGAGCAGAGAGGACGAGAGACGCCAATCGACCAACTCTCGTCTCTCACGAGTCCGACTCTGAACTCCCATCGCCGTCAGCTCGCTGTCTCTCCGGTCTCCCATCGCGGTTTCTCAGGTTCTCTTATCTCTTCGCGCATGCGCGACATTCGAGTAGCCACCGTCCAGTTCGAGCATGCTCCGAGCGACAAGGCGTACAACCTCGACCGCATCCGCCAGTTCGTAACGGCGGCCGCGAAGCAGCACGTCGAGCTGATCGCCTTCCCCGAGATGTGCATCACCGGCTACTGGCACGTCCGGAAGCTCTCGTCGGCGGAGTTCGCGGCGCTCGCCGAACCGGTGCCGGATGGGGCGAGCTCGCGCGAGCTGCGGCGGTTGTCGCGCGAGCATGGGATGACGATCGGCGCGGGGCTGCTCGAGCGTGGCGACGACGGCCGCATCTACAATGCGTACGTCGTCGCGATGCCCGACGGGCGATGGGCGCTGCATCGCAAGCTGCACGTCTTCGAGCATCGCGACATCGCTCCCGGCGATCGGTACACGGTGTTCGACACGCCGCACGGCTGTCGCGTCGGTGTGCTGATCTGCTACGACAACAACATCGTCGAGAACGCGCGCGCGACCGCGCTCGCCGGCGCGGAGATCCTCCTTGCACCGCATCAGACGGGCGGCTGCGACTCGGTGAGCCCGCGCGGGATGAAGCCCATCGACCAGGAGATCTGGGCGCGCCGCGCCGACGATCCCGCCGCGTGCGAGGCGGAGCTCTGCGGGCCGAAGGGACGCGGGTGGCTGATGCGCTGGCTGCCGAGCCGCGCGCACGACAACGGGATGTTCCTCCTCTTCGCCAACGGCATCGGCGTCGACGACGACGAGATCCGCACGGGGAACGCGATGATCCTCGACCCGTACGGCGAGATCGTCGCCGAGTCGCGCGCGCTCGGCGACGACATGGTGGTGGCCGACCTCGACGCGTCGCTGCTGCCGACGTCCTCCGGGCGGAGGTGGCTGAAGGCGCGGCGGCCCGAGCTCTACGAGACGCTCACGCGTCGTACGGGCGAGGAGATCGAGACGCGGCGCGTGCGCTTCGGGGAGTAGCGACAGGCGCGACCGCCGCGAGGGCGTCGCGCGTGTGGCGCCGGCAGCAGGCGGGCAGCTCCTCGCGGACGAGCGCCAGCACGCGGCCCACCTTCGCCACGAAGTCGTCCGCCGCGTCGACCACGTAGCGATGGGGATGCTGCGCCCATGCGTCGAGGATCCGCTCGTCGATCGCTGCGGCCTGCTCGGCGGATTCGACGCGCAGGGGATTCATGTTGCCGTAGCCGTGATCGCCGTCGGGAACGCGCAGGTGGATGACGACGTCGTAGCGCGCGAGCGCGGCCTCGCGCGTCATCCCGACCTCGGCCCAGAAATCCTGCGGCCCCGGCCAGTAGGCGATGGCGTCGAGCAGCCCGCGATCGCAGAGCACGACCGTCGCCCCGCCGTCGTCGGCCACCGTCTCGAGCTCGCGCTGGACGTGGAAGATCGCGCGCTGTGCCGCGCGGCGAGCAGCGATCGTGTCGAGTCGCGGGAAGCCGCCGCCGAAGACGATTCCCGCCGCCTCGGGAAGGACGGCGACGTGGCTGCAGAGCGAGTGCTTGAGCGCCTCGAGCACCGCGGTCTTCCCCGCCCCCGGCCCACCGGTGAGGACGATCCGCCGGTGGAAGTTCCGGATCTCGCACTCGCAGCGTCGCGTGCCGGTCTCCATGGCTCGAACATTCACGCGCACGCAGCGAGCGGGCGTCGGGAGAGCTCGGGACGGGCGGCGAGGGTTCTCCCGACGGGCGCGGCCATGTGTCCGTCCGGGGTGTTCGCGCGTCTTATCGAACAACCTCGCACCACTTCGTTCACGATTACATGCCGCGGAAGCGGAGGCACGGAAGCATGCGCACAGGACATCTCTTCATCACGGCGACACTGGTCGTCCTCAGCGGCCGCAATCTCGCCGCTCAGCAGACCCGCGACATCGTCCCCACGCTCGGGATCAGCGTCGGCTCGATGGCGATCGACGCGGACGCCGCCGCGAAGTCGCAGGTCGGTGAGCGGTCGTGGGGCCTCCAGTTCGACTTCAATCTTCTGATGAAGCGCCACTTCGTCCTGGCGATCGATCTCGGCGGCCAGTTCCTCGATGACCACGCGGCGTTCACGCAGAACACCACCGGCGGCGAGAAGAAGTCCACCGCGAACGTCACCTACTTCTCCGCGATGACGGGCGTCCGCACCGGCATGCCCGCGGCGCTGCCCGTGCAGCTCGGCGTCAACGTCGGTGCAAGCCTCACGATGAGCC
>DATAIN010000703.1:0-1917 GCA_036262635.1 Gemmatimonadaceae bacterium
GGGCGCGACGCTCGTACCGCTCGTGAAGCTTCCGCCCTCCGGCGCCGCGAAGAGGATCGCGACCGTCAGGTGCGTCGTCTCGCCGGGAGCGAGCGAGGCGATCGGGCCGACCGACCACGCCATCCGGACGTCGCTCCCCGACTCGGCGGAGCAGACGAAGGCCGCGGGCGCGCGGTCGCTGCAGCCGGTCACCGCGCCCGCGCGTCCCGCGCTGAGCAGCCGGTAGCTCTGATGTTCGGCGCCCGTGGTGCCGTAGTCGGGGGTGAGGCCGGCGTCGAAGAGCAGCCCCTTCGCGCTCGTCCCGAGCGGACCGTCGACGAGACGGAGGCCGAGCAGCGCGGGGGCGGCCGCGAAGCCGCCGCCGAACTCCGGCACCGAGAACTCCTGGTCGTAGGCGACGAGGAGCGAGTCGCGGTCGAGGAGCGTCGCGTTGTCGTCGCGATCCTCGCCGTTCCCGCAGCCGCGGATCGGACCGCAGGCGATGGTCGGGTCGAGCGTCGGGGCGAGGTAGACGTCGCGCAGGGTGTGGCCCGCGGCGGGCTCCTCGGGGTGGACGCGGCGGTAGTCCGCGCTCGCGCTGATGTTGGTGACGTCGAAGCGGACGAGGATCGCGTCAGGCAACGCGCTGGGGAGCGAGTAGGTGGTGCGGACGGCGAGGCCGAAGTTGTCGCCGGCGCGGTCGTCGGCGCCGAGCATCGCGCCGGTGGCCGCGGTGAGCGGCTTGCGGCGCCCGTCGGTCACGACCTCGCCCCGCCAGCGCGAGCTGTCGCCGGACATGACATGGAGCCTGACGCGCGGCGAGTAGTCGCCGGGGCGGACGAGCGCCATCGCGATGGTGTCGCCGGCGCGCGCGAGGGGAGCGTCGGCGCCGAGCACCGCGCCGACGAGGAGCCGGGCGTGGCCGAGGTACTGGTTGTCGGCGATGTCGGCGGGCCAGGAGAGGCCGAGCTGGTAGCTGTCGGGGAACCAGCTGCAGAAGTCGCCGAAGTCGTTCGCCGGGCAGTAGGTGCGCGGATGGCCGCGCCAGCCGACGACGCTGCTCGACGCGCCGCAGAGGGTGCCGTCGTATCCATAGATGCGGCAGCTCGCCGGCATCGGGACGAACACCGCGTAGCTGCGCCCGGAGGGATCGACGGTGCCCGACATGAGCGTCGGGATGTAGGCGAGATCGAGCAGCGCGCTGAGCGAGTGCGACCCGCGCGCGAGCGCGACGATCGAGTCCTCGGGGATGCGCAGGGTGTCGATGCCGTCCATGACGAGGGTGCCGTGCGAGACGAGAGTCGTCCCGCCGGAGCCGGCGTAGGTCGGCGTGCTGAAGGTCACGGTCACCGGGCCGGACGGATGCACCACGTCCTGGTAGCAGCCGGCGGAAAGGGCGAGCAGCGTGACGAGGGTCGCGTTGCGAAGTTGACGCATGTCGGGTTCCCGTCAGGCGCGTCCGTGATGGACGCGAACATAGAGAGAGACGAGTCGTGAACGAGCACCGCAACCGTGCGCTGCAACGCCTGCTCGACCCCGATTCCGTCGTGGTCTTCGACGGCGCGATGGGGACGATGCTCTACAGCAAGGGCGTCTTCATCAACCAGTGCTACGACGAGCTGAACGTCCGCTCGCCGGACCTCGTGCGCGAGGTGCACAAGGCGTACGTGAAGGCGGGGGCGGAGGTCATCGAGACCAACTCCTTCGGCGCGAACCGGATCAAGCTGGCGCAGTACGGGCTGGAGAGTCAGGTCGCCGAGCTGAATCGCGCCGCGGCGGCGCTGGCGCGCGAGGCGGCTGGGGACCGCGTCCTCGTCGCCGGCGCGGTCGGGCCGTTAGGCGTGCGGATCGAGCCGCTCGGCCCGACCAGCGTCGACGAGGCGCGCGCGGTCTTTCGCGAGCAGATGAAAGCCTTGAAGGAAGGCGGCGCGGACCTCT
>DATAIN010000704.1:0-14331 GCA_036262635.1 Gemmatimonadaceae bacterium
GGGGACGAGGGTGGTGTGGATCGAGAGGGTCGAGCCCCTGCCCTTCTCGTTCACCTCCTCATTCCTGAACTGCCGGATCGCCTCGATGAAGGGGAGGCTCTCGATGTCGCCGACGGTGCCGCCGATCTCGATGATCACCACGTCGTTGTCCGGCGAGAGGCGCTTCATCGCCGCCTTGATCTCATCGGTGATGTGCGGGATCACCTGCACCGTCGAGCCGAGGTATTCGCCGCGGCGCTCCTTCGTGATGACGTTGAGGTAGATGCGGCCCGTGGTGACGTTGTTCGCCTGCGAGAGCGAGCGGTCGAGAAAGCGCTCGTAGTGCCCGAGATCGAGGTCGGTCTCCGCGCCGTCGTCGGTGACGAACACCTCGCCGTGCTGGAAGGGGGACATCGTCCCCGGATCGACGTTGAGGTACGGGTCGAACTTCATCATGGTGACGCGCAGCCCGCGCTCGACGAGGAGGCGGCCGAGCGATGCGGCGGCGATCCCCTTCCCGAGGGACGAAACCACCCCTCCGGTGACGAACACGTACTTCGTGGTCTGCCTCGTCGTTGCGTCCATCAGCCTCGTTCCCGTGAGAAGTCTTCCCAGTGCGCGCTCGCGCGCGCGAGATCGTCTTCGGTGTCGATGCCGCCCCGCGGCGGCGCGTCCACCTCGGCCACGCCCATGGCGATGCCCGCGGCGAGAGGCCGCAGCTGCTCCAGTCGCTCGACCTGCTCGAGCGGATGCGTCGGCAGCGCGACCCACGCGCGGAGTGCGTCCCGCGTGTAAGCGTACACCCCGATGTGCTGTCTCACCAGCATTCGCGCGACGGGCTCGTCGGAGGGATCGCGCAGGAAAGGAATCGGCGCGCGCGAAAAGTAGAGCGCACGTCCGTCGTCGGCGGTGACGACTTTCACTACCTGCGGCTGCCCCAGAATCTCCTGCTCGGCGCGAGCCGCAGCGGTGCCGAGGGGAAAGCGACCCCCCGCGACCATGTCGACCGCGCCGGCGATCGCCTCGCGCTGCACGAAGGGCTCGTCGCCCTGGACATTCACGATCGCGTCGAAGCCGCGGAACTCGGGACGCGCCGCGACCTCCGCCACCCGGTCAGTGCCCGAGGGGTGCGAGTCCCGGGTCATCACGCAGTCGCCGCCGGCGGCGCGCACCGCGCTCGCCACCTCCTCGCTGTCGGTCGCGACGACGCAACGGTCGGCGACCCCGAGGTCGCGCACCCGCTCCCACACCCGCACGATGACGGGCTTGCCGGCAAGATCGCGGAGGGGCTTGCGAGGGAGACGCGTCGCGCCGAGCCGGGCGGGGATGACGGCGAGGATCACCGAGTCACCGGTCGAGAGCGGTACAATGAAGGGCGCGCGTGGACGCAAGATTCACGCCAGTCAATATACAGCGCAATACTCGGGCGCGCAAACGATTTCGTCGCCCGCGACGGATGGGGGTCAGCGGAAGAGCGAGATTCCGGCGGAGAACCTGGTCTCGCGCGAGGCGGGATCGACCAGGAAATCGATGCGCAGAAGACTGATGGCGAGTCGGGCACCGACGTTCTGCTCCAGCGTCGGGAACCGCGCGACTCTGGCGCCACCGGTGATGTAGCGCAGCGTGACCGTCGGGGTGCCGAGGAACCGGATCTGGACGTGCTCGAGGGGGATGATGTAGCGGCCCTCGAGAAAGAAGAGCTGGTCGCCCCCGAACTCCAGCAGCTCGAAGGTCGGCAGCGTTCCCGTTCCCCCGAGATATGCGTAGCGCTGCGGCGGCGCGGTGTCGCCCGCCGTGAGCACCGCATGCGACTCGAGCTCGACGGACTGCACTCCGAAGGTCGGGAAGGCCACCGTCCCGTCGAGAGTGGTCTGAACGAAGCGGCGGTCGCCCGGCGCCTCCCATGGCACCTCGACGAAGGCGCTCGCGGTCGCGCTGACCCCCTGATCCGCCCATTCCAGTCGCGCCGCACCGAGCGAGGAGGCGATAGTACCGGCGATGACGCGCGGATTCGGGCGGAGCATGTGCTCGACCCTCCGGCGGCCGAAGAGACTCCACGGCCCGCCGCGCGCGCCCGTATCGGGACGCACCGACCGCGCGCGTTCCCCGAGGGCGCCGAGGCCGATGGTGAAGGTGCTCGTCGCGCCCTCGAAGCGATACGACAATCGCCCTTCGGCGCGATCCGCCCGATAGTAGTTGCGCGTGTCGGTCCCCGTCGCGAGGGTCATCAGCGAGTTCGGGATGTCGCCGTAGATCCAGCGGTCGTTGCTCATCGTCTCCCGGCCAGCCGTCGCGTCGATCGTCAGGCGACGGCCGATCGAGGCGCGCGTCGTCAGGCTCGGATCGACTTCGCCGAGCTGCGAGCGATACGTGATCAGCGCGTCCACCTCGATGCGCGCCGTGTCGAAGCTGAAGGTGGGCCCGACAGGGAACGACAGGCCGTCGGATCTGTCGTACGTCGGGATCCGAACGCCGAAGAATCCCGGCAGCGTCACCACGCGGACGTCGCGTACCTCGAGCGGCTGATAGTCGAGCACGATCGTGCCGTCAGGCAGAGAGGTCGCGACATAGGTGTACTCGCGACTGGAATACACTCCGCCGCCGACGTGGCCGAGCGTCGTCTCGTACACGCCTCCGCCGATGGCGACGGCGCGCCCCGTGATCTCGACACCCGGATGGAGAAAGAGATCACCTCCGACGACGATGACGTCGCCGAGCACCCGGCTCGCGACGGTGGCCGGCCCGCCGATGATGATGACCGTCGCGCCGTATGTGGTATCCCGAGGGAGCGCGATGGGATTCGCGGAGTCGGAGCGCAGGAGGACATGAGGTGCGCGGAGGGCGTCGCGGAGCCAGCGCCCCGCCCGCCCGGGGCCGAGGTCGCGGATCTGCACGGTCTGCGCGCCGGCCCTGGCCGACAGCGCGCTGGACGCCGCGGCGGCGAACGCAATCGCGATCGCGCCGCGGAGGAGTCGAGCGCCGCCGATCACCGCGCGAGCTCCAGGAAGTTCGCGAGCATCTGCTTCCCGTGCTGCGTGAGGATCGACTCGGGATGAAACTGCACGCCGTACACGGGGTGCTCGACGTGCCTCACGGCGTGAATCTCATCCGGCGCGTCGAGCGCGTGCGCCGTCGGGACGAGCGAATCGGGAAGCGTCTCCGGCTCGATGACGAGCGAGTGATATCGCATGACCTCGAGGGGCGCGGGAAGCCCCGCGAAGACACCGGAGCGATCGTGGGTGATGAGCGAGGTCTTGCCATGCATCACCCGCCGGGCGCGGACGACACGGCCGCCGTATGCCTCGCCGATCGCCTGATGGCCAAGGCAGACGCCGAGCGTCGGGATCGTCGCCCCCCAGCGGCGGATCGTCGGGACGGTGATCCCCGCCTCCGCGGGGGTGCAGGGACCGGGAGAGAGCACGATCGCCTGCGGATCGAGATCCCCGATGTCCTCGACCGCCAGCGCGTCGTTGCGACGGACCTCGACGTTCGCGCCAAGCTCGCCGAGGTACTGCACGAGGTTGTACGTGAACGAGTCGTAGTTGTCGATGACGAGGATCATGTCGGCGCTCGGCGGTCGCTCAACCGCGGGGGTGAAACTGTTTGTGGACCGTCCGCAGGTACTCGCGGTCGACGTGGGTGTAGATCTGCGTCGTGGAGATGTCGGCGTGACCCAGCATCTCCTGGACCGCCCGGAGGTCCGCTCCGTTCTCGAGGAGATGCGTGGCGAAGGAGTGTCGAAGGGTATGCGGGGTGACCCGCTTGGCCAACCCCGACGCCGCGACGTGTCGCTGGAGGATCTTCCACGCGCCCATGCGCGTCAATGGCGCGCCGCGCGCGTTGAGAAGAAGCGTCCCTTTCCCTTCCCCCTTCTCGAGCTTCGGGCGCAGCTCGCGCAGATACAGCGCGACGGCGCCGATCGCGGTCCGGCCGATGGGGACCAGGCGCTCCTTCGCGCCCTTCCCGAAGACGCGGACGAGCGACTCCTCGAAGAGAACGTCGCGCACGCCGAGCGTGATCCACTCGGAGACGCGAAGCCCCGCGCCGTACGCCAGCTCGAGCAGCGCGCGATCGCGAAAGACGAGGGGGTCCTCGATCGAGGGCGCGGCGAGGAGGCGCTCGACTTCCTCGACGGTGAGCACATCCGGGAGCGTACGCCAGCGCTTCGGCGTCTCGAGCCGATCGCTCGGGTCGCGCACGACATGTCCTTCGCCGACGAGAAACTTGAAATAGCTGCGGACCGCGGAGACGTTCCGGCGAATCGACGCCGGCGAGAGCCCGAGGTCCTTGAGATGGTAGATGTACTCGCGAACGAGCCGGGCGTCGACGTCCGTTGGAGCCGCCGCGCCCTTCACCCGCGCGTACTGCGCGAAGCGGGTGACGTCCCGCGCGTACGCTTCATCGGTCCGCGCCGAAACGCCGCGCTCGAGGTTGATGAAGTCGCGGAACTGCTCGAGGAGGAAGCGCCGGGCGCTCTCCTCGCCGGTGACGTCCTCGGTCACGACGCGGTCCTCCGGCGACGAAGGAGCCAGACGACGACGCCCACCGCCGCGATCGCGCCGGCGCCGATGAAGAGCGCCCGCTGCCACTGCGCCATGCGCGCCTGGAGCGTCGACCAGTCGGCCCCGACGCGATAGGCGAGGAAGGTGATTCCCCCGTACCAAAGGGCGGAAGCGCCACCGATGATGGCCGCCGCACGGGCCGCAGGAACACGCGCCGCCCCGGCGAAGGGCGGCACGAGCGCACGAATTCCCGGGAGGAACCGGCTGACGAAGAGCGCCAGCGCGCCACGGTGCGCGTAGAACTGGTGCAGCCGGGCGGCGGCCCCGCCGTTCCCCAATCGCCGCTCCAGGCGCTCGGCGCCGAAGCGGCGGCCGGCGGCGTACATGGCCATCGCGCCGGCCAGATTGCCGAGCCACGTGGCGAGGAACGCGCCGGCGAGCGTCGCCTGCCCGCGCGCGGCGAGAAACGCTCCGAAGGCCACCACGGTGTCGGCGGGGACCGGGGGGAAGACGTTCTCGACGGCGGCGACCAGAGCGAGAACGAGGTACAGAACGGCCGGCGGGAGGGCCGTCAGCCAATCGAGAACCCCCTGCACGTCAGCGCTCGGCGGCGGGGACCAGCGTGGCCACCGCGATGCACGCGAGACCTTCCTCCCGCCCGACGAAGCCCATGTGCTCGTTGGTCTTTCCCTTCACCGACACGGCATCGCGGGACGTGCCTAACGCGCCGGCGAGAGCGTCGCGCATGGCGCCGCGGTGCGGACCGATCTTCGGGCGCTCGGCGATCACCGTCACGTCCACGTTGCCCACCCGCCAGCCGAGCGAGCGCACGCGCGCGACGGCGGCGCGGAGCATCTCGACCGAGTCGCGTCCGCGATTCGCCTCATCCGTGTCGGCGAACATCTCGCCGATGTCGCCCGCTCCCGCGGCGCCGAGCACCGCGTCGGTGAGGGCGTGACAGACGGCGTCGCCGTCGGAGTGGCCGACGAGCTTCAGCTCGGAGGGAACGCGAACGCCGCCGAGGATCATCGGACCCCCGGCGGCGAAGCGATGGGAATCGTAGCCGATTCCCGTGCGGACCGTCATGGCCGCGTCACCCGTCACGCCCCCTCGCGGGACACGCCACGCCTACTGCGCGAAGCGCCGAACGGCCAGCGAGACGTTGTGCCCACCGAAGCCCGCGCTGTTGCTGAGGGCCGCACGAACCACCCGGCGCTGCGGCGCGTTCGGCGTGAAGTTCAGATCACCGCACGCCGGATCCGGCGTCTGATAGTTGATGGTGGGCGGTACGATCTGATCGCGGATGGCGAGTACCGAGGCGATCATCTCCACCGCACCGGCCGCGCCCAGCATGTGCCCGGTCGCCGACTTGGTCGACGAGACGTTGATGTTCTTCGCGGCGGGACCGAACACCTTCGCGATCGCCTGCGCCTCGTTCGAGTCGTTGAGCGGCGTCGATGTGCCGTGTGCATTGACGTAATCGACGTCCTCGGGACGAAGACCGGCGTCCTCCAGCGCGCGGCGCATCGCGCGCTGCAGCCCCTCGTGCCCCTCGGGCTGCCCGGTGAGATGGTAGGCATCGCCCGTCGCGCCGTAGCCGACGATCTCCCCGTAGATGCGCGCGCCACGCCGCGTGGCGTGGCCGAGCTCCTCGAGGATGACGATCGCGCCTCCCTCCCCCATCACGAACCCGTCGCGCGTGGCGTCGAAGGGACGGGACGCCGTGGAGGGCGAGTCGTTGCGCTCCGAGAGCGCCTTCATGTTCGCGAAGCCGCCGATCGCCATCGGGGTGACGGTCGCCTCCGCGCCGCCGGTGATGCAGACGTCGCAGTCCCCGTACTTCACGGAGCGGAAGGCGTCGCCGATGGCGTGCGCGCTGGTCGAGCAGGCGGACACGGTGGCGTAGTTCGGCCCCTTCGCGCCGAAGCGCATGGAGACGAGACCGGCCGCGATGTCGGCGATGAACATCGGGATGAAGAAGGGCGAGATCTTCGAGGGGCCGCGATCGCGATACTGATCGTGCTGCTCCTCGAAGCTTTTCAACCCGCCGATCCCGCTGCCGACGATGACGCCGACGCGATTCGGGTCCACGCTGTCGAGGGTCTCGAGCCCGGCGTCGCGCATCGCCTGAACGGACGCGGCGACCGCGTACTGGGCGTAGAGGTCGGCGCGCTTCGCCTCCTTCCGATCCATGAACTGGAGCGGGTCGAACCCCTTCACCTCGGCGGCGAACTTCACCGGGAAGTTCGTCGAATCGAACTTGGTGATCGGCGCAGCGCCCGACCGCCCCTCGAGCAGGGACTGCCAGGTCGTCGCCACATCGTTCCCGACTGGCGAGACGACACCCAATCCGGTGACGACGACCCGTCGCTGCATTACGCGCTCACCTTCTGGTTCAGATAGCCGATCGCGTCGCCGACGGTGCGGAGCTTCTCGGCATCCTCGTCCGGGATGTCGATGTTGAACTCCTTCTCGAACTCCATCACGAGCTCGACGATGTCGAGGCTGTCCGCGCCGAGATCTTCGATGAAGCTCGCGTTGTCGGTGAGCTTCTCACGCTCAACGCCGAGCTCCTTTTCGATGATGTCCCTGACCTTGTCCGCGTTCGCCATGGCGTTTCGTCCTCGAGTGATGTTTGAAAGAAGGTGAAGAGAAGAAAGGTAATCGGTCCTGGCGTCAAGCGTTACGGGGCCGCGGGTCAGGTGACCATGCCACCGTCGACGACGAACACCTGCCCCGTGATGTAGGCGGCATGCTCGGAGGCGAGGAAGGCGACGATGCCCGCGATGTCCTCCGGCTTGCCGAGTCGCTCGAGCGGGATCTGGGCGCTCATCGCGCTCCGCGCTTCGGGCGTCATCGCCGCCGTCATGTCGGTCTCGATGAAGCCCGGCGCGACGGCATTGCAGAGGATGTTCCGCGACGCCAGCTCCTTCGCGACCGACTTCGTCAGTCCGATGAGTCCCGCCTTGCTCGCCGCGTAGTTCGCCTGCCCCTTGTTGCCGGTGATCCCGACGATGCTCGCGATGTTGATGATCCGCCCCCAGCGGCGCTTCATCATCCCGCGGGACGCGGCGCGGATCGATGCGAAGGCGCCGCGCAGGTTGGCGTCGAGCACCGCGTCCCAGTCGTCGTCCTTGATGCGCATCATCAGGTTGTCGCGCGTGAGCCCGGCGTTGTTGACGAGAATATCGAGCGAGCCGTACGACTTCTCGACCTCCTCGACGAGAGCGCCGACCGACGCGGTCTGGGCGACGTCGCAGGAGAAGCCGCGCGCCTCCCCGCCGATCTGCCCCGCCGCTTCCTCCGCCCTGGCGCGGTCGCGGCCGACGACGGCGACCTTCGCTCCCGCGGCGGCCAGCGTCTGCGCGATGGACCGGCCGATGCCCCGCGTGCTTCCCGTGACGAGCGCGACCCGATTCGAGAGATCGATCTGGAGCATCAGGCGACCCTGGCTAAGAGCGCATCGACCTCGGCGGCGGTTCCGCAGGTCGCGGTGGCGACGCCCGGCGCGATGCGGCGAACGAGGCCACTCAGCACATTCCCCGGTCCCATCTCGACGAAAAGGGCCGAGGGATACTGGGCGGCTAGGTACTTCACGACGTCGGTCCAGCACACTGGGGAGGTAAGCTGGCGGATGAGCAGCGAGCGCGCCTCGGCGACAGCCATCACCGGCCCGCCGGTCACGTTGGAGATCACCGGGAAGGCCGGAGCGCGCATGGCGGCCGCGTCGATCGCCGCGGCCAGTCCCTCCTCCGCCGACGCCATGAGCGGAGAGTGAAAAGCGCCGCTCACGTTGAGCTTCAGGGCGCGCTTCGCTCCGGCCTCCTTGGCGAGCTCCATCGCCCGGTCGACGCCGGCGAGCTCGCCCGAGATCACCACCTGCTCGGGGGAGTTGTAGTTCGCCGGAACCACGGTGCCGCGCTCGCGGCTCGCCCGCTCGCAGATCTCCTCGATCGGCGTGGACGGGTGACCGAGGATGGCCGCCATCGCGCCCGGCGTCCGGACGCCGGCCTCGTACATCAGCGTCCCGCGCTGGCGGACCAGCGTCGCCGCGGCGGTCGGCGTGAAAGACCCGGCCGCGGCGTACGCGGTGAACTCGCCGAGGGAATGACCGGCGGCGGCGCGCACGAATGGCGCGAGCCGATCGCGGACCACCGCCCAGACGGCGAGGCTGTGCGCGAGAAGGGCGGGCTGCGCGTTATGAGTGAGCGTGAGCTCTTCGGCGGGTCCCTCGAAACAAAGCTTCGAGAGGGGAGTGCCTAACGCGCGGTCGACGCTGGCGAACAGCTCACGCGCCGCGGGCTGTGCATCGACGAGATCCTTCGCCATTCCCGGCTTCTGCGAGCCCTGGCCGGGAAAGAGGAGCACGAGATCCATTGCGCGACGTGCTAGAGGCGAATGACCATCGAGGCCCAGGTAAACCCGGCGCCGAAGGCGACCATGAGCACCTTCGAGCCCTCGCGCAGCTTCCCTGCCTCGATCGCTTCGTCGAGAGCGATCGGGATCGACGCCGACGACGTGTTGCCGTAGCGGTCGACGTTCACGTAGACCTTGTCCATCGGGATGTTGGCGTGCTTCGCGGTCGCCTCGATGATCCGGACGTTGGCCTGGTGGGGGATGAGCATGTCGATGTCGGTGCCGGTGAGCTTCGCGCCATCGAGGGCGCGGTCGGCGGCGTCGGCCATCGAGCGAACCGCGTGCTTGAACACCTCGCGCCCCGACATCTTCACGTAGTGCGACCGATCGGCCAGCACCTCCGCCGAGAAGGGGGTCGTGGCGCCGCCGTTAGGGCGGTAGAGCAGCTCGGCGAGGGTCCCGTCGCTGCGCATGTACGCCGAGAGGATTCCGTGTCCCGCGTGGCGCCCCGCCGAGCGCTTGAGCACCACCGCCCCCGCGCCGTCGCCGAAGAGGACGCAGGTCGAGCGGTCGGTCCAGTCGGTGATCGCGCTCATCTTCTCCGCGGCGACGACGAGGATCGTCTCCGCGACCCCCGACATCATCATCCCCTCGGCGACGGTCATCGCGTAGAGCCATCCCGAGCAGGCGGCGGAGACGTCGAACGCCGCGGCGCGCGAGGCGCCGAGCTCCGCCTGCAGGTCCACCGCCGTCGCGGGGAGAAGCCGGTCCGGCGTGGCGGTGCTGACGACGATCACGTCGATCTGCCCCGCGTCCACTCCTGCGGCCTGCATCGCCTTGCGCGACGCGTCGGCGCCCATCGAGCAGGCGGTCTCGGTCTTCGCGATGTGGCGCTGGTGGATCCCCGATCGCTCGACGATCCACTCGTGCGAGGTCTCGATGCCGATCGCGGCGAAGTCGTGGTTCGTCATCACGTGCGCGGGAACTCCGCGCCCCGTGCCCGCGATATATGCGACCGGGCGTTTCACGCCTGGACCTCCTCGCTCTCCGCGAGCCGGCGACCGATGTGAGCGTTCATCCCCGACTCCGCGGCCTGAACGGCCTTCTTCACCGCGTTCTTGAGCGCGCGGGCGGAGGAGCGCCCGTGCGAGATGATGCTGACGCCCTTCACGCCGAGCAGCGGCGCGCCGCCGTGCTCGGCGTAGTCGAGCGCCCCGAACGCCTTCTCGGCGGTCTTGCGATCCAGCTCGAGCGCGCCCGAGAGCATCTTCATGACGGTGGGCGCGACGGCTTCGTAGAACTTGAGGAGGACGTTGCCGACGAAGCCGTCGCAGACGACGACGTCGACCGGGCCGCGATCGCTCTCGCCGCGCGGGATGTCGCGCCCCTCGACGTTCCCCTGGAAGTTGAGTCCCGCGGACATGAGGAGCTGGTTGGCCTCCTTCACGACGGCATTCCCCTTCTCCGCCTCCTCGCCGATGCTGAGCAGACCGATCGAGGGATTCTCGCGGCCGAGGACGTCCTCTGCGTAAACCGCGCCGATGCGCGCGAACTGGACCAGCTCCGCGGCCGCGCAGTCGACGTTGGCCCCCGAGTCGAGGACGACGACCGGCTTGCGCGCCGTCGGGAAGAGCGTCGCGATGGCGGGACGCGTCATTCCCTGATGCAGGCCGAGGATGAGGAGGGATCCGGCCATCTGCGCGCCGGTGTTGCCGGCGGAGACGAAGCCGTCGGAGCGGCCGTCCGCCTGGAGCTGCAGACCGACCGCCATCGAGCTGTTGGGCTTCTTGCGGACGGTCGTCGGCTTGTCCGTCATCTCGATGAGATCGGGCGCCTCGACGATCTCGATGCGGGAGCGCAGCCCGGCGGAGCCGGCGTACTCACCGGCGAGCAGCTTGTCGAGCGTGGCCTCGATGACGGCGGTCTGGCCGACGAGCTGAATCGAGTGTCTGGCGTCGAGCTCGCCGAGGGCCTGCAGCGCGCCGGCGATGGGGGCTTCGGGGGCGAAGTCTCCCCCCATCGCGTCCAACGCGATCCGCGCCAAGCTTACGCTTCCGCGGCTTGGATTCGCTGCTCGCCGGCGTAGAAGCCGCACTCCGCGCACACGTGGTGCGGGCGCTTCATCGCCTGGCAACGGGGACACTTCTGGATCGCGATCGCGGGCGCCTTCTTGTGCGTGTTCCGCGCGCGCTTCTTTCTCTTCGAGGTACGTCGCTTCGGGACGGCCATTGGAGTCGAGTCGTGTGAGAGGTGTGCTAGGGCGTTGTCGCCTAGTGCTTCGGATGACCGCCCTTCGCGCCGCGAAGCGCGTCCCAGCGGCTGTCGGTGCGTTCCGCGCAGTCGCAATCGGCGACATTACGGTCCGCGCCACAAGTCGGACAGAGGCCTTTGCAGTCCTCGGAGCAGAGCGAATACGACGGCGCGAGGAGCAGCCATTGCTCCCGCAGCGCCGGGCGGAGGTCGAGATCGTTCGCGCGCGGATCGATCAGATAGACATCCGGATCGTCCGCCGTGTCGGCGTCGCCCTCCTCGGCGAAGATGAGGTGCATCTCATCCTCTATCTCCTCGGCGACGTCGCCGAGGCAGCGCCGGCACTCCGCGCGAAGCGAGCCCGCCATGCGGCCGTGGAAGTAGAACCTCCCCGGGCCCGCCTTGGAGACTCGTCCCGTGACGCTGACGGAGCCGTCTGGGCGCGGATCGCCTTCCTGCCAGACCGAGTCGTCCGGCGCGAGCTCACCGGCTACCTGGACCGGATGGCTCTCGAGCGAACGCAGGTCGAAGGACAGCATAGCCAGCAAATTTACCAGGAAGGACCACGCCACACAAGTCGCGGCCCGGCGAGCAGTTAGGACATGGGACGTGGGAGGGCGCTCCGCGATAGACGTGGGACGTGGGAAGCCATCGCTCGCTGCGCTCGCTCGGCGACGGGGGACGGGGGACGGGGGATTCCTGCTCCTTTATCCGTTCTCCCCTGCTCCTTCATTCGAAGTCGAAGCATCCCCGCATCTTCCACGTCCCACGTGCCAGCGTCGGAGCCTCCCCCGTTCCACGTCCCTGGTCGTCGAGCGCAGCGATGACTTCCCACGTCCCCGAATCTGCCGCGGCAGCGCCCTCCCATGTCCGACGTGGGACGTGGAACGTCGAGAGGACGCTACTTCGCCCTCAGCATCTCACTTTCGCTGAAGAAGAATCTCGCCTCACGCCAGGCGTTCTCGTCGGAGTCGGAGGCGTGGATCGCGTTCCGCTCCTTGCTCTCGGCGAAGAGCTTCCGGATAGTGCCCGCTTCGGCCTCGGCCGGGTCGGTAGCACCGATGGTCTTGCGGAAGGCGGCGACGGCGTCGGCCTTCTCGAGTACCACCGGCATGCACGGGCCGGAGGTCATGAACTTCGTCAGCGAGCCGTAGAAGGGGCGCTCGCGGTGCACCGCGTAGAACTCGCCGGCCTCGGCGTCGCTCAGGCGGGTGATCTTCGCCGCGACGATCCGGAACCCCGCGCCCTCGATGTGCGCGAGGATCTTCCCCGCCTTCCCCGCCCCGAACGCGTCGGGCTTCACGATCGCCAACGTCCTGTTGCCAGCCATGATCAAGATCCGATGAGTTTGCGTACGATGTCGCCGCGCGTGAGGAAGCCGACGAGCTTCCCCTCCCGCACGACCGGGACGCGGTCCACGTCCTTGTTCGCCATCAGCGACGCCACTTCAGCGAGCGGCTGCTCGGGCGAGACGCAGAGGACCTGGCGCGTCATGACGTCGCGCACCATGCGCGGCGTCGGCAGCGGAGTCTTTCCCCCGCTCGCGTCCCCAAGATAGTTGGTGAGGAGGTGACGGAGCAGGTCCTTCTCGCCGAGGATGCCGATCACGCGCTGCTCCGCGTCGACGACGGGGAGCGCGCCGAGGCGCCAGCGCACCATCTCCCGCGCCGCGTCACGCGCCGGGGTGTCGGCGGCGATCGAGCGCGGGCTGTCCGTCATGATGTCGCGCACGAGAAGCTGCTCGGGGAGCTCCGTATCGCGGAACGCGGGGAGCGCGGCGAGCGCGGGCGCGTTCGCCGCGGCGAGCACCGCCTCGACGGTCTCCGAGCGCGAGAGCAGACGCGCCAGCGCGCCGACGAGCTGGAGATAGCGAGCCGCCATCCTCGGCGGCGCGGCGACGAGGAGCACGATGCGCGCGCACTGCTCTCCCTCGTCGCCCAGCTCGCGGCAGATCGGCGCCCGCGCGGTGCCGATTGCGACGGCAATGTCGCGCACCGCGTCCGTGCGGTAATGCAGGAGGAAAGCGCGGTCCCCCATCGCGACGATGTCCTCGGGCCGCTCCGCCTCGATGCGCTCGATGAGCGCCGCGGCGTTCTGGACCGCGCCCGCCGCGACGAGGCGATCGCAGAGGGCGCGCGCCGCGGCGGGAAGCTCGGTGGTCCCGAGGGGGACCACCGCGCGTTCCGCGACGATGAAATCGGAGAGACGCACCGCCCTGCCTGACGCTACTTGAGCCGTGCGCGCACGAGCTCGACGAAGTCCACAGGGCGCTGTGCGACGCCCATCCCCGCGTCCTTGAACGCCTGGATCTTCTCGGCAGCCGTGCCCGCGCTGCCGGAGATGATCGCGCCGGCGTGTCCCATCCGGCGGCCCGGCGGCGCCGTCTGGCCGGCGATGAAGCCGACTACCGGCTTCTTCATGTTCTTCTTCACGAACTCCGCCGCTTCCTGCTCGTCGGTGCCGCCGATCTCGCCCATCATGCAGACGACCTTCGTCGCGGGATCCTTCTCGAACGCCGCGAGGCAGTCGATGAAGTTCGTGCCATTGATCGGGTCGCCTCCGATGCCGACGCAGGTCGTCTGACCGAGACCGGCGCGGGTGAGCTGGTAGACGACCTCGTAGGTCAGCGTCCCCGAGCGGCTGACGACACCGACCGGGCCCGGCGTGCAGATGCGTCCCGGGATGATGCCGACCTTGCTCTGCCCCGGCGTGATGAGTCCCGGACAGTTCGGGCCGAGGAGGCGCGCACCCTTCTCCTTCACGAACGGATAGACGCGCGTCATGTCGAGGACGGGTACGCCCTCGGTGATCGCGACGATCAGCTTGACGCCCGCGTCCGCGGCCTCGAGGATCGCGTCCGCGGCGTACATCGGCGGGACGTAGATGACGCTGGTGTTCGCGTTGGTCGCCGTCATCGCCTCGGCGACGGTGTTGAACACCGGCACCTTGTCCTCGAACTTCTGCCCGCCTTTCCCTGGAGTGACGCCGGCGACGACCTTCGTGCCGTACTCCAGCATCTGCTTCGTGTGGAACGATCCGTCGCGGCCGGTGATGCCCTGCACGATGAGGGTCGTGCCGTTGTCGATGAAGATGCTCACGCGGCCTTTCCTCCCTTCGTCGCGAGCTCGACGGCCTTCTTCACCGCCTCGTCCATGTCGGACGACGCCGAGAAGCCGTTCTCCTGGCGGATCTTCATCGCGATCTCCTCGTTGGTGCCGGTGAGGCGGATGACGATCGGCACCTT
>DATAIN010000705.1:0-3939 GCA_036262635.1 Gemmatimonadaceae bacterium
CAACCCGAGCACCAGCATGAACGTCGCGATCGTCTCGGAGAGGATGTTCGCGGCGGGCCTGCGAATCGCCGGTCCGGTGCAGAAGACGGCGAGCTTTGCCCCGGGATCCGCGGTCGCTTCCCAGTGTGGCAGGTAGGTGAGCCAGACGATCACGCCGCCGAGGAAGCCGCCGGCGATCTGCGCCGCGATGTAGCCCGGCACGTTCGCCCACGGAAACTTCCCGATCGCCGCGAGCCCGATCGTCACCGCGGGGTTCAGGTGCGCGCCGCTCACGCTCACGACGCTGTACACCGCGATCGTGACGCCCAGCGCCCAGCCGGTGGTGATGACGATCCACCCCGCGCTGTTGCCCTTGGTCCGGCCGAGGAGGACGTTCGCGACGACACCGTCGCCGAACACGATCAGGATCATCGTGCCGACGACTTCCGCGAGCAGTGGCGACATGGCGGTGTCCGGGTTCGGATGAGGTGGCGCGGAGATCATGGCGCGGGAATCCGCCGCGGTCCAGAGCCCGATCCGACCGCGGATCGACACCCGCGACAATTCGCCTGTCGCTTGCTGGGCTGGTACTTGCTGGGAGGAGCGCCATCCACCGAGCGGGTCATCGACTGTGCACGGCGACAACTCACCATCCTCCGCACCGACCGCCAGATGATCGTGCGATGACCGATCTCCTCCGCGTCACTCTGCTCTATTCGCTCGTTCCCGTCGTCTTCACGATCGTCGGCGCGGCGGCGGGGGCGTACTGGCCGCCGCTCCGGCGCGCCCGTGGCCATGTGCTGCACCTCGCCGCCGGCGTCGTGTTCGCCGTGGTCGCGGTGGAGCTCCTGCCCGAGATTCAGCGGCGGGCGCTCGTCCGCGACGTCGTGCTGGGTTTCGCGCTCGGCATCGTCACCATGCTCGTCGTCGACCGGGTGCTCGATCGCATCCGCGGCGATGACGATGATGACGATGACGACGAGCGACCGAGGCTCGCGGCGTCGCACCAGCGCACCCCGCCACGCGGCGTTCGCGTCGGTCTCAGCCTCCTCGTCGCGGTCGGCATCGACTTCCTGCTCGACGGGCTCCTGCTGGGCGTCGGCTTCGCGGCCGGCGCACGGATCGGGATCCTTCTCGCCCTCGCCGAGGCAGCCGAGCAGCTGAGCGTCGGGCTCGCGCTGGCGGGGGAGCTCACCGCGGCTGGCGTGGCGCGCGCACGCGTCGTCCTGATCGTCTCGGCGCTCGGCTCGCTGGTGTTCGTGAGCGCGGTACTCGGCGCCACGGTGCTGAGCGGGCTCACGGGCGGCGCGATGGAGCTCGTGCTCTCCTTCGGGCTCGCGGCGCTCCTCTATCTCGTGACGGAGGAGCTGCTGCGCGAGGCGCACGAGGAACGAGAGACGACGATGGGGACCGCCATGTTCTTCCTCGGGTTCCTCGCCTTCCTCGTCATCGGCATGACCCTCGGCTGAGCGTAGCGAAACGGCCACCCGAACATCGGGTGGCCGTTCCACATTCCACATTCCACATCCCTCGTCGCCCTTAGAGTATCCCCCCGCTCCTCACCCTGAAGTCCACGTTGTCGTTGATCCACTTCCAGAGCTCCGCCTGATCCTCGGGCCGGGCACCGGGACGATAGTGCGACCTCCACGTCGCCATCACCTCGTCGTCCACGGTCCACATCCGCACGCGGCGGCGCGGGACGAGCTTCTCCCAGTGCACCGCCACCGTCGGCCGCGGGAAGAGCACGCGTACCGTGGTGTTCTTCGAGAGGTACTCCAGACCGCTGACGTCGATCTTCCTGTACTTGCTCAGCGAGTCGTTCTTCTCCGAGGGGTTGTCGGGCAGCCCGTCGGTAAACATCACGATGTTGAGCGGCGAGAGCACGAGGTTCTGCCGCTTCACCAGCGTCGCGACACGCTCGAAGAAGGGGTTGAAATCGGTGAGCCCGTCGTTCGACGGGTATTCCTTCCGCAGATACGCCGCAATCTCGGCGACGCTCATGTTCTGGAAGGTGTGGATCGGCTGGAAGGACTTCGTCTCTCCCGGCTTCTCGCCACCCACCGAGCCGACGAACACCGCGGTCGGCTGCTTCAGGCCGCCCAGTCCGTGGATGTGCGCGTAGAGATAGTTCGCCGCGAAGTCGATCGAGCTCTCGTAGCGCCCGCGGCTCTCGAACGATCCGCTGACGTCGATGCCGATGACCAGCGTCGAGCGCGCGACGCGTGACTTGTCCGCGGGCGCAGCGGCGCCGCAGCCGAGCAGCGCGATGCCTAACGTCGCGAGCGCGGCACGGCGCGCCAGAACTCTCGCGCGGGCGCTCACGAGGCCACCCGCGGAATCGGCTCGTGCGGCGTCAGCCGGCGCGTCGTGCCTTCCAGTACCGGCCTCGCATGCGCCATCGGCGTCGCGGCGAGGATGTCGTCCAGCGTGCGGAAGGGCAGCGTGAACATCGGCCGCGACTGCACCGCGACCACCGCGAAGTTCAGCGCGGCGGCGAGGAGCTGCAGCACCGGCAGCGAGAGCAGCTCGAGCATGCGCCGAGCCTCCTCGTGGAACCACGCCGTCTCCGCCTTGAGCGCGTTCACCGGCTCGCGCCAGAGTCCGGGCTCGGGCGGACGGGCGACGACGTTGCCCGCGCCTTCCTGGGTGATGGTCTGGCGCGACAGCACCGCCACCAGCGCCGGCGTGCCGAAGCGGCCGAAGAGGAACCAGGTCATCCCGCGCACGCCGAGCCAGCCGAACGACGCGAGCGCCAGCGTCCAGCCGATCCCGAGCTGCACCGAGCCGCCCGACTGCTGGGCGATCCACGGCGTGATCGCGTCGATCAGCTCGCGATAGAGGAAGATCACCTCGAAGAACATCACCGCGCTCTCGACGACGAGCATCTGTATGATGGTCCCGGTCTTCTTCGCCTTCACCGCCTCGGTGACGACCTGCACGCACGCGAACGAGCCCGCGACGAGCATGAAGAGGAAGAACCAGAGCAGGGGCGCCATCACGCGCGGGTTCGGCTCGAAGCCGGTGAGCCCGCCGAACACTTCATTGAGCGTCGGCTGCAGCGTGAAGGTGAAGATCGTCGCCTCGATCGCCGACCAGACGACGAGCACGAGGAAGGCGATCCACGGCATCCCCGGCTGGAAGTAGCGCCGCGAGGTGACGTCGAGCAGCGTGAAGGGCGAGCGCACGATGCCGACGATGATGTTCTTCATCATCAGCAGCCCGAAGCGCACCGACCCGATCACCCAGCCGACGAGCGCGACGCCGACGCGCAGCATCCCGGCCCAGAAGAGCCAGATGCAGCGCCCCGCGTCCCACCACGCCATCAGCAGCGAGGTGAGGAACCCGCCACGTCCCGAGCGGAAGGGCAGGGTATAGAGCGAGACCGCGGTGCACCACATCCCCGCCATCACGAGCAGCGCGGGGAGGAGCAGCGCGGCCCAGGCGAGCACGCGGACGCCGGCGTTGCCGCCGTTCCATGCGAGGTCGAGCATCGACCCCTGCCACGAGGCGAGCCACTGCAGCGGCGACGTCAGCGCGAGCACGGTGCCCTGCCATTGCGCGGGAAAGAGCTGCGCGAAGGATTCGAACATGTGTAGCCCTCGTCTGATATGCTGGGAGGGCTCGGCGATCGGCACGCACTGCGGTGCGACTCGCGAGCCACTGGAAGGGCGATGACGACCCTCCGAGTGAGACGAGCGGTGCGAAGCGCGGATACCGTCCGCGAACCGACGTGCGTCGCATCACGCGCGCGACGTGCGCGCCCGCGCGCCGGCGATGCGAGCTTCGTCGAATGCGCGGTCTTGCTGACCGAACGCGGCGCGGCCAGCTTCGGCTATCATGTCAGACGACACCGGCACCGTTCGCGACGCCTTTCTGTCCGCCTCCTTCTGGCACGGCTCGCTCGAGCGCGCGAGCGCGATCCTCGCCGCGAATCCCGCGCTCGCGTCGGCGGACATCCAC
>DATAIN010000706.1:0-3629 GCA_036262635.1 Gemmatimonadaceae bacterium
CATGATCGGCGAGATGCGCGACGCCGAGACTGCGGAGATCGCGGTTCAGGCGGCGATGACCGGGCACCTCGTCTTCTCGACCCTGCACACCAACGATGCGATCGGCGCGCTGCCTCGCCTGCTCGACCTCGGGGTTCCCGACTATCTGGTCGCCGCGACCCTCGAGGGGGTGCTCGCGCAGCGCCTCGTGCGCCGGATCTGCAACGAATGCCGAACGGAGTATGTGCCGAGCCGCGACGCCGTGGCGCTGCTCGCCAACCGGCCTGTGGGCAGGACGCGACTTCAGCGCGGCGCGGGATGCATCGCCTGCCGCGGCACCGGCTATCAGGGCCGCATCGGCCTGTTCGAGCTGCTTGTCATGACCGATGAGCTCAAGGATGCGATCACCGGCGGCGCGTCCAGAGCCGCGCTGCGCGCGGTGGCCGCGGATGCAGGAATGCCCACGCTCGCCGCGGACGGCTGGAGCAAGATCGAGCGCGGGCTCACGACGGTCGAGGAGGTGCTCCGTGTCGTACAACAGTGACGGTCGCGCCGGACGACGCGCGGGTTTCACTCTCATCGAGCTGCTCGTGGTGATCGCGATCATCACCACGCTCGCCGCCGTGGTCGCACCCGCGGTTTTCCGCAACGTCGCCGACGCGAAGGAGGCGACGGCCAGAAGTCAGGTCGACATGCTCGCCCTGGCGCTCAACGCCTATCGCCTGGACAACGACGTCTTCCCCTCGGCGACACAGGGGCTCGAAGCGCTGCGTTCGATGCCGTCGTCCGGCGAGCCACCCCGAAACTGGCGTGGCCCCTACCTGAGCAAGGTCGTTCCCGCGGATCCGTGGGGGCGCCCCTATATCTATCTGCAGCCGGGGCGGGAGAATCCGACCGCCTTCGACCTGTACACCCTGGGGCGCGACGGACGCGTGGGCGGCACGGCCGAAGACGCCGACGTGACCTCGTGGGGCGGTCCGGTCCGGCAATGAGCGCCGCGCAGTGACCACGGCAACCTGTTTCCGCTACCGCGCGGCGCGTCGCGACGGCTCGCTCGAAAGCGGAACGCTCGATGCCGCGAGCCGCGAGCACGTCGGCACGCTGCTCGTCGAGCGCGGCCTCTGGCCGATGGAGATCGAGGAGCTCGCGAGCGCGACGGCCCGGAAGCCGCGCATGCCTCCGGGCGATCTCGCCCTCGGACTGCGACTTCTCGCGAACCTCCTCGAGGCGGGCATTCCGCTGGGCCGGGCGTTAGGCATGCTCGACACGCTCGCCCCGGCCAGCTGGGCGCCGATACTTCCCGACGTGCAGCGGAGCATTCGCGAGGGCGCTGGCCTGGCGCGTTCGCTGGCGCGCTCACCGCTGCATGTGCCACCGCTCGTGATCGGCATCCTCGAAGCAGGGGAAGCCGGGAGCGGCCTCGCCGCGGGAGTCAGGCGCGCCGCCGAGCTGATGGACGACGCCGTTCGGGCACGCGCGGCGCTGCGTACCGCGCTTGCCTACCCCACGATGCTTGCGGTCGGTGGCAGCGGCGCAGTGGTCCTGCTCGTCGGGGTCGTGCTGCCGAAGTTTGCAGCCATTCTTGCCGACCTGGGCCAGGCGCTTCCCCCGACCACGCGCCTCGTCCTGCGCTCGGCCGACGTCGCTCGCGCCGCCGCGCTGCCCCTCGCAGTGGCCGGAGTGCTGCTCGCAACCGCATGGTTGCGCTGGATCTCGTCGCCGGAAGGGCGCCGTCGCTGGCACGAGATGCTGCTCGACCTTCCGGGCGTGGGTCGGGTGCGGCTCGCTGCTGCCACATCGCGGACCATGTCAGCGCTCGCGGGGCTGCTCGATGCCGGCGTGCCCATCGCCGTCGCACTGCACCACGCCGCGAACGCGGCCGGGGACGCCGCGATCGCGGGCCGCGTCATGACGGCGCGCGCGCGGGTCATTGGCGGCGAGCGTCTCTCGCACGCCCTCCTCGATGAACGGGCATCGACCGTCACCGCGACGAGGCTCGTTCGCGCCGGCGAGGAGAGCGGCCGGCTCGGCGCGATGGTCGCCCACGCCGGTTCGCTCGAGCGCGACCGTGTTCAAGACATGGTCCGGACCGCGATCCGCTTCGTCGAGCCCGGGATGATCGTTCTCTTCGGCGGGCTGATTGCCTTCGTCGCCGCCGCGCTTCTTCAGGCAATCTACGGCGTCCGGCCGGTGTCCTGATGCGCATCCGTACAGGGACGACGCTCATCGAGCTCCTCGTCGTGATCGCGCTGCTTGGGATCATCGGCACGGTCGCAGCGGTCTCGCTGCGAGCACCAGCAACGCGTGCGGCGAGCGACGCCTCGATCCGTCTCGCCGCGATTCGCGATTCGGCGGTGCGGACCGGTCGTCCCGTCACCACCGTGTGGATCGTCGCCGGCACAGCCTCGGCCGCGACCGCGTATCCCGACGGCCGAGTCATCGACGAACGACCGGATAGAGCGAGCCCGTTGTCGGGGCGGATGTCGGTGCGTGCGCGATAGACCACGGAGCGGCCGGCGCGGGGCGATCCTGCTCGAGGCGATCGTCGCCCTCGCCATCCTCGTATTCGCCGGGGCAGCAGTCGTCGCGGCGCTCGCGCAGTCGTTTCACGCCGTGGAAGCGGCGCTGCGCGCCGATCGCGAGATGGAGGAGGCGAGCGGGTACCTGGACGTCGTCGCGCTCTGGCCGCGGGCGGACCTCGATCGCCACCTCGGTGACAGGGAGCAGGGGCCGTGGCGGATGCGTGTCGAGCGCCCCCTTTCGACGGTCTACGAGGTGACGCTCAGCGACTCCACCGGGATGCGTCAGCTGCTGCGAACGAGGCTCTTCCTACCACGCGAAGGTGCCGATGCGCCGTGACCGACGCGTGGGCTTCACGCTGCTCGAGGTCGTCGTCGCATTGCTGGTGAGCGGCGTCGTGGTACTGGGCGCGAGACTGCTGCTCGAAAGGATCGGCGACGGTGCGCAGCGCATCGTCGCGACCGCGTCCGCGTCCGACGAGCGGGCCAACGGTATCCGACTCCTGCGCGACCTGACGCTGCGTCTCGACCCGGGGACGACCGACGCGACTCCGTTCTCGGGCGATTCGGCCGTGACGCGCTTCGGGACGTGGTGCGAGGTGCCTCGCGGCTGGATCGAGCGCTGCGTCGTCCTGATCGCCGTTCGGCGTGGCGAGGCGCGCGACACCATCTCCGTCGCCACGTCGACGGGACTCGCCTTCGCGGCGTTCGATGGCCCCGCACCGCTGGAGCTGCGCTACCTTCGCAGTGCCCGTGACGGCGGCGAGTGGTTCCGGACGTGGGGCAGCGGCGTCACCGCGCCCCTGGCAATCGGCATCGTGAGTCCGCGCGACACCACCATCCTCCGGATCGGAGACCGCGGGTGAAGGCATCGCGCGCAGGCTTCGCGCTTCCCGCCGTGCTCTGGGTCCTCGTCGGGGTGAGTGCCCTGGCACTTGCCGCTTTCCTCGCGGCGCGACGGAGCATCGGAACCGCGCAGTACCGCATCTCCCACGCGCGGGCAGCATGGCACGCCGAGGGGTGCGCCGAGGTGGCGCGTGCACTGGCGAGCGAGGCGCTATCGGAAGCCCGCGACCCTGCTGCCCCCTGGCGCGTCCTCGACTCGCTCGTCGCGTCGGGCATTGCACACGA
>DATAIN010000707.1:0-4337 GCA_036262635.1 Gemmatimonadaceae bacterium
GTGATCGCGGACGGAATCGCCGAGAACGATTGCACCAGCCGCGCGGTGTGCGCGTGCTCGTCGATCGCGTAACGCTCGGCGCGCGAGGCGGTCGGATCGCCGATGTTGTCGAGGAGGAGAAGCTCGCCCGCAGCAGCGGCGCGCAGGCCGTGCTGGTGGACGAAGGGCGGATCCCCGGCGCCGAGGAAGGTGAAGTCGTTGCGCGTGCCGCCAAGTCGCCAGATCACCGCGCCGGTGCGGGCGTCGATCTTCGTGATCTCGTTGAGGCTGCGGAAGG
The DNA here is from genome assembly GCA_036262635.1 of Gemmatimonadaceae bacterium. Taxonomy (GTDB): domain Bacteria; phylum Gemmatimonadota; class Gemmatimonadetes; order Gemmatimonadales; family Gemmatimonadaceae; genus JABFXC01. The sequence goes on from DATAIN010000707.1 coordinate 278, forward strand.
AGACGAGCAGGTTTCCGTCCGCATCGCGATCGATCGCGTTGCCGTGCGTCCAGTTCACGCTCGACCCCGTGCGCTCGGCGGCTGTGAGGTCGCTGATCGCGAGATGGTCGAAGGGGCTCCACTCGAAGAGCAGCTCCCCCTGCGCGCCGATCCGCTGCACGACGGTGCCGGTGACGCGCGCCGCCGCGACGCCGCCGATCGCGCTGAGATCCATCGTGCGCGTCTCGTCGCAGAGGATGACGTAGCTCCCGTCCGTGTCGACGATGAGATCGTGGGGACGCGTCTGCAGCCCGTGTGCGCAGGAGAGCGATCGCACCACGTTCCCGGAGACGTCGAGCTCCACCCACGGCTCGACGTCGCCCACGGCCGGTGTCGCCGGACGCAGCGCGTAACGACCATCAGGCTCCGCCATGAAGCTGAGCCCCACGCCGTCGTCGAAGCGGCGATACCAGACGATGCGTCCCGAGTTGTCGATGACGACGCCGTACTTTCCCGCCGCGAAGACGACGTACCCCGGTGACGGATCGCTGCCGCTCGCGGTGTAGCGCGGGAGATCGGTGGGGAGCGAGCCGGTCGTCAACGTGAGCGGCGCGCTTTCCGTCGTTCCCTTCGCGCCGTAGCCGGTGGCGCGGAGCTCGTAGTGCTGCTCGGGGAGCAGCCCGAGCACCGGCACCGCCGCCGAGTCGGCGACCGCGCGGACGGCGGGGGTGGCGAGCATCGCGGGACCAGCCGCGCCCGCGATCTGATAGCGCACGACCACGCTGTCGAGGCCGCGCCCGTGAACGGTGACGAGCGCGGCGATCGCGGCGTGCGCGTCCGTGGCGACGACCGCCGTCGCTATCGTGGGACCCGGATAGCGTGCGACGCCGGCGAGGTCGTTACATCCCGCGACGACGAGCATCGCCGCCGCCACGATCGATGGCGGCGGGCGATGCGACAGCGGCCGCGACCTCACGGCGCCGTCGAGCCGGTGACCTGGTTCGACGCAGTGGAGTAGTACGCCTGCCCGTTCTTCTCCGCCCTCGCGACGACCTCGAACAGGTAATCGCTCGCCGGGCTGAGTCCCGTGAAGTGGTGCGTCGTCGCGCTCGGGTCGAGCGTGACGCTTTCCGCCACGTAGCAGTAGTCGTAGCCGTAATAGTAGGAGTAGCACTCGACGCGGTGCACCTCGATGGCCGTCGCGAACGCCGAGTGGTTCGTCCAGGCCAGATCGACCGCGTCGCTCCCCGCGGTCGTCGGCGTCAGGTCGGTCGGTCCGGCGATCGGGCGCGCGCAGTCGACGTTCGACGACGGCGAGTCGCCCTTGTCGTTCACCGCGAACACCCGATAGCACGCTTCGGCGTCCGGGGTCGCGTCGACGTCGGTGGCCTGCTGCTGCTGCCACGATGCGGTCTGGATCGTGGTCCACGGTCCGCCGCTCGTCGACCGCTCGACGCGGATGCTCGTCGCGTTCGTCGCGACGTTCGTCCAGCCGGCGTCCACCGTGGTGCTCGAGGTCGGGAAGACCGAGAGGCCCGTCGGCGCGGCGGGCACGGTCGCCGAAACCATCGCGTCCGCCCAGGGGGAGAAGTCGGTGTAGCCACCATCCTTCAGCGCGCGCACGCGGTAGACGTAGCGCGTGTCCGTCACCACCGCGCCGTCGTGGTAGCTCATGACGTTCGCGCCGGTGGTCGCCAGCGACGCGAACTGATAGTCGGCACCGGCGCGCTGGACCTCGTAACCGTCCTCGAAGGCGGATGCACCGGTCCACTGGAGGTCGATCCCGCCGCCGGCGGGCACGGTCGCGCTCAGCGTCGTCGGCGATGCGGGAGGGGTCGTGCAGCGCGCGGCCGACATGCCGTCGCCCCACTGGTTGTACGCCGCGATCCGATAGCACACCTGCTGCTCGGCGGCGCGGCCGTAGTCGGTGACCGGCGACGCCGGGTTGGTGTAGGAGAGCAGCTCCCAGCTCCCCGCCGGGTCCGCGGCCCGATACACCCGGTAGCCATTCGCCGTGGCCGACGAGGACCAGCTCACGAGGACCGTCGCGTTCTCGCGCGGGCTCACCGTCACCGTCGCCGGCGCGGGAGGCGTCCCGAAGGTCGTCGCGCAGGCGACGTTCGAGAAGTTCGAGTACGCCGCCTTGCCGCCATTGGTCCGGTACGCGCGCACCTTGTAGCAGTACTCGGTCAGCTGCTGCAATCCGATGTCGCTGTACGCCGTGCTCTTCGCCGGCACCGCCGCGACGCGCGTGAAGACTCCGCTGGCGCCGTTCGTCGAGCGATGGACCTCGAAGCCGTCCTCGTTAGGCGAGTTGTCCTGCCAGGTGAGGGAGATCGCCGAAGGCGAGGTCGGCGACGCGGAGAGCGGTGACGGGTCGCTCCCCACGGCGGCGACGAGCAGTGGATCGGTGTAGGGGCCGGTCGCGCGATCGACGCCACACGCGGTGGCGAGGAGGGTCAGGACGACGAGAGCGGCGAGCGAGCGCGGTCGAGGCATGCGGGAGACCTCCCGGCGTAGACGCGACGGATCTGCGGCCGTCCAACATCACCGTTCCCCGTCACCGGCGAATCACCGGTTTGTCATCTGCCTTTCCTCGTCATGAGGAACGAGGAGCAGAACGAGGGGCAGAACGAGGAGCAGGACGAGGGGCAGGATGAGGGGCAGAACGAGGAGCAGAACGAGGGGCAGGACGAGGAGAAGTGATGTGGAAGACGAGAGAGCTCACTCATCTTCCACATTTCTATCCCTCAACCTGCCCCTCATCCTGCCCCTCATCCTGCCCCTCATCCTGCTCCTCATCCTGCTCCTCATCCTGCTCCTCATCGCACTTCAAGAGCGCAGGTAATGGCAGGTGTAGCCGCCTGGATTCTTGCGCAGGTAATCCTGGTGGTACTGCTCCGCGCTGTACCAGCGCGCCGGCGGCTCGATGCTCGTCGTGATCGGCCGCTTCCATTTTCCGGACGCGTTCACGCGCGCGATCACTCGCTCCGCGGTGACGCGCTGCTCCGGCGTCTGCGGGAAGATCGCCGAGCGATACTGCGTGCCGACGTCGTTCCCCTGCCGGTTGAGCGTGGTCGGATCGTGCAGCCGGAAGAACCACTTCTCGAGCAGCTCCTCGTACGAGAGCATCGCGGGGTCGAAGGAGATGCGCACCGCTTCAGCGTGGCCGCTCCTGCTGTCGTGGGTGTCGTGGTAAGTGGGGTTCTCGAGCCAGCCGCCGGTGTAACCGACGTCGGTGTCGAGCACGCCCGGCACGTCGCGGAGGATGTCCTCCACTCCCCAGAAGCAGCCGCCGGCAAGCACGGCGATCTCCGTCTGCCGCGACGTGGCCACCCCTCCCGCTCCCTCGCCCGCACCAGCCCCACGAGTCTGTTCGGTCATCTGGCTCCCTCTGTTCGATGCTTCACTATACGCTCTGATGCAATCCGCAGGCAGGCATGAAGGTTCCCGGGTTCGGGAACGGCACTGATCTCTGGTCGTTCGATCACCGCAGCGCGATGCCAAAGACGAGTCCAGCCTAGCCGTTCCGAGAGGCCGGTGCCAGCTTCCCGGCCTGAGAACAGTCGTCAACAGCAGCGCGGAGGAAGTCACGTGGTCAGATCGGCAATCGTCGCGAGTCTCGTTCTTCTCGGCGCGTCGGCGGCGTCGGCGCAGCGCGACAGCATTCCGCTTCCCGAGCACCCGCGTCCCGACTTCGAGCGCGCCGACTGGCAGAACCTGAATGGCCGCTGGCGCTTCCGCTTCGACAAGGGCGACGCCGGTGAGCGCGCACGCTGGTTTGCCACACCGCTCGCGACCTCGCGCCGCATCCTCGTTCCGTTCTCGTGGGGCGCCCCGCTCTCCGAGGTTCCCGATTCGGCGGACATCGGCTGGTACGAGCGCACCATCACCGTGCCGTCGGCCTGGCGCGGGAAGCGCGTGTATCTCGTCGTCGGCGCCTCCGACTGGCGCACCTCGGCGTGGCTCGACGGCGTGAAGCTCGGCGATCACCAGGGCGGCTACACTCCCTTCTCGCTCGAGCTGACCGGTCGCATGAAGCCCGGCACCGCGCAGCGCCTGACGCTGCGCGTCGACGACC
>DATAIN010000708.1:0-1822 GCA_036262635.1 Gemmatimonadaceae bacterium
GATCACGCGCGTCCGCGCGCCGGCGGCGCGCAGCCCCTCCATCAGGTTCAGCGTGCCGACGATGTTGATCGTCGCGTCGAGCACGGGATCGGCCACGCTCTTGCGCACGTCGATCTGCGCGGCGAGGTGCGCGACGGCGTCGAAGCGCCCCTCGCGAACGAGACGCGCTGCCTCGGGCGAGCGGATGTCGAGCTCGTGGAACGTCGCCTGCTTCGGGAGGTTCGCGCGGTTCCCCGACGCGAGGTTGTCGATGATCTCGACCTCCCATCCATTCTCGAGGAAGACGTCCGCCGTATGCGACCCGATGAAGCCGGCCCCGCCGGTGATCAGTGCGCGCTGTGCCATGTCAGCTCTCGTCCTTGCTGGTGGTCGCGTCCGGGTCGCTCGAAGTCGAGGCGCCTCGCGCGGTGTCTGCTGCGTCTCCGACGCCGAATAGGTAGCGGGCCGCGTCCACGATCGCGAGGCCGCGTCCGTTGGATGCCGCCGTCTTGAGGCGCACCGACGGCTCGTGCAGGAACTTGTTCATCAGCGCGCGCGAGAGCTGTTCGATCGCCTCGCGCTCGGCGGGCGCCAGGTGCGGCATCCGTCGCAGGAGCTGCGCCACCTCCCGCTCCCGCATCCGCTCGGCCGCCGCGCGGACCTCGGTCACCACGGGCACGGCGTGCAGCCCGGCGACCCAGTCCCAGAATCGATCGACCTCCTCGCCGATCAGCTGTTCCGCGGTCGGGAGCTCTTCGCGCCGACGCTCGATGTTCGCCGCGACCACGGCGCGGAGATCGTCGAGATCGTAGAGGAAGACGTTCGCCATCGCGCGGATCGCCGGCTCGACGTCGCGCGGGAGCGCGATGTCGAGGATGCAGAGCGGGCGATCGCCGCGCCGCTCGAGCGCCGGCGCCAGATGCGACATCCGCACGACCGGATGGGGCGCCGCCGTCGAGCAGAGGAGCACGTCGACGTCCGCGACCTGCGCCCAGCATTCGTCGACGTGCATCGCCGTCGCCCCATGGCGCTCCGCGAGCTCGCGGGCCCGCTCGAAGGTCCGGTTCGCGACGACGGCCGTGCGCACGCCCTCGCTCACGAGGCACTCGAGGGCGAGCTCCGCCATCTCACCGGCCCCGAGCACCATCGCGCGCCGCCCGCGCAGCGAGCCGAAGATCTGCTTCGCGAGCTGCACGGCCGCGGAGCTCACGCTCGCCGCGCCTCGCCCGAGCGCGGTCTCCGTACGGACGCGCGACGCCACGCCTAACGCGGCCTGGAAGAGCCGATTGAGCACGACGCCCGAGGACGCACGCCCGAGCTCCCACGCGTCGCGCACCTGCCCCTGGATCTGCGCCTCGCCGAGGATCATCGAGTCGAGCCCCGCGGCGACGGCGAAGAGGTGAGCGGCTGCCTCACGGTCGCGCCGGAGATAGACGAAGGGCTCGGCGCTCTCCCCGATCCGCTTCGCAAAGAGCTCCATCGCGCCGCGCGCCGCGTCGTCTCCCGCCCCGGCGAGATAGAGCTCGGTCCGATTGCACGTCGAGACGATGACTGCCTCACGCGCGCCGGTCGCCGCCGTCGCCTCGGCGAGGGTTCGCGTCAGCTCGGACGGATTCACGACGAGTCGCTCGCGGACGTCCAGCGCCGCGGTGCGATGACTCACCCCGACCAGCATGAGGGTCATCGCCACCCCCGCGCCTCGCGCGCCAGCCGACCGTCTTCCACCCGCGTCGTGAAGTCGTCGCCGAGCAGCTGCTCGGAGGCGCGCTCCCACTCCTCGCGCGCGTTGCGCGAGAGGAGCCGCTCGCGGAGGGCACGCAGCGCGTCGATCGCCTCGCCATAA
>DATAIN010000709.1:0-2146 GCA_036262635.1 Gemmatimonadaceae bacterium
GACGTAGCCTTGGTTGGAAGGCGTGATCTGCGCATGTCGCCGCGATACCTCAGACGTTGGGACCACGACGTCGCACGACGCGTCACGCCCGATGACCAGGCCCTCGGAGGGAACCGCATATTCGCGTCCATCCACGAGCGAGACCAGCCGTCCCCCGGAGGCGCGCGTTCGTCGCGGCGCGCGAGCGGGCCCACCCGATCGTTGCGGCAAATTGGCGGCCGAGATGTACTGAGTGCTCCCGGCCATGCGATCGTCACCGAAGAAGAGCTCGGCCTCGCCAACCTCGATCTTGTCACCGTGAATCAGCGGCGTCGGCTCGGCGCCCAGCTGGACGCCGTTGACGCGAACGGCCGACTCGCCGGCACGCCGCACGCTCGATTGCAGATCGGGGCCCACCCGGAGGATTGCCGCGGCCTCTCCCGCCCCTGCCACTTGCACGCCGGCCCCAGTACTGGAGCCAATCGTGACCTCCCCGATCTCGAGCGTAACGCGTTGTCCGTCGAGTTGGAGATAGGGCATGGCGTGGGGGTCGGCGCTGAACGCGCGAGCGAGCGGAGTGCGAGACGCAACGCATCCCTCGCGTGCGCTTCATTGGGGAAGCTACGCGGGCCCCGGGGGCGCTGGCAAGCACATTAGACGGCGCGCGCGGTTTGGTGATCACCCGCCGCCAGCCCGGCTTGAAGCCGATAAAGCCGCTCGTATAAACCCCCGCGGTCGAGCAGCTCCCGATGGGTGCCCCGCTCGCGGATCGTGCCGTGGTGAAGCACCAGGATCAGGTCCGCTCTCATGACCGTGCTGAGCCGGTGCGCCACCGCGATCGTGGTGCGGCCCGACATCAGGACGCCGATCGCTCGCTGGATCTCGGCTTCGATCTCGCTGTCGACGGCGCTGGTGGCTTCGTCGAGCAACAGCAGCGCGGGATCGGCGGCAATGGCGCGAGCGAAGGAGAGCAGCTGTCGCTCCCCGACGCTCACCGATGCTCCGCGCTCGCCAAGCTCGTGCGCGTATCCCTTCGCCAGCCGACGGATGACGCGATCCGCTCCCACCTGCGTCGCCGCGGCGACGACGGCGTCATCGCTCAACGGGGCCGACAATCGGATGTTGCTGGCGATATCGCCCGCGAACAGGAAGATGTCCTGCTGCACGTATCCGATCAGCGAGCGGAGCGTCTCGAGTGGCAGGTCGCGAATGTCCCGCGCGGGCTCATCCCCGATCGCGATCGTTATGCGCCCGCGTTGCGGGTCGTAGAACCGCAGCAGCAGGGAGATGATCGTCGTCTTCCCCGCTCCGGTGTGACCGACGAGCGCGACCGTTTCGCCCGGGCGCGCGCGGAAGCTGACGCCCTTGAGGACCCAGTCCGGATCCGAGTACGCAAACCATACGTCGTGGAACTCAACCGTGACTGCGGATTGCGGATTGCGGAGTGCGAAGCCCTCTTCATCCGCAATCAGCAATCCGCAATCCGCAATCGTTGGATGGGTATCGAGCAGTTGAAAGATGCGCTCGGAAGACGCCATCGCCCCCTGCAGGATGTTGTACTTCTCCGAGAGGTCCTGCAGCGGCTGGAAGAATCGGCGCACGAACTGGAGAAAGGCCGCCACCGTGCCGACAGTGAGCGTGTTGCCGGTCACGCGACCCGCGGCCGCGACGATCAGGCTCGCCAGCGCGACCGACGTCAGTATCTCGATCGCCGGAAAGTAGAGGGCATAGATGCGGATCGATCGCAGATGCGCATTGAGGTGCGCGCGATTGGACTCGTCGAAGCGCCGCGCCTCGTCCGCTTCGCGGCCGAAGAGCTGCACGACGCGCATGCCGGTGAGGCGCTCCTGGAGGAACGCGTTGATGCGCGCGAGCCGGATGCGCACGTCGCGATACGCCTCCCGCACGTTCTTCCTGAAGACGTGGGAGACGAGGAGCACGAATGGGATCGCCGCGAACGCGGCCAGCGCCAGCCGCCAGTCGATGACGACCATCACGACGCTGATGACGACGAGCGTGAACAGATCGCCCACGCCGGCGACCACGCCGGCGGTGAACAGCTCGTTCAGCGCCTCGACATCCGATGTCACGCGCGTGATGAGCCGGCCGACCGGGGTTCGATCGAAGAACGGAATGGACAGCCGCTGGAGATGCGTGAAGATCTCCA
>DATAIN010000710.1:0-2033 GCA_036262635.1 Gemmatimonadaceae bacterium
GCCGACGCCGACGCCGGCGCTGACGGTGCGCCGCGGCGCGGCTGGCCTGCCGTCGCTCGACATGTTCGGCGTCGCGCGGACCTTCGAATACCCGAGGGGACGCACGTGGGTGGCCTGCCTCTACGAGCACATTGGAAAGGACGGGCGTGCGAAGCCGGTGCTCCGGTTCACGACCGGCATCCGCACGACCGACGCCGACCACATCCCGCCCAACTGGGCCGATCTCGAGGAGGAGGGCCTGATCCGACTGCTCCGCGAGTCGACGCCGCGTCCGCGCGACGCGAAGCCCGTGGCGCCGCACCGCCGGCACAGCGACCAGCCCGAGGCCTGAGCATCGCGGAGGTGAGCGCGACGGGGTAGCTTGCCGCGCATGCGATTCCCGCCGGCGCTTGCCATCCTCTTCCTCCCCGCGCTCGCCGCCGCGCAGGGCGCGCCCGCGTCCGCGCGCGCCGATTCCATCCGCGCGTCGATCCGTTCATATCGCGTCGCCAACGAGCGCGCGATCGTCGGCGAGCTGTTCGACCTGCTCGCGATTCCCAACCTCGCCACCGATAGCGTCAACATCCGCCGCAACGCCGCCGCGCTCGTGACCATGCTCGGGCGTCGCGGCTTCGCGACGCGCCTGCTCGAGGTCGCGGGCGCGCCGCCGGCGGTCTACGGCGAGCTCGCCGCCCCGGGAGCGACGCGCACCATCGTCTTCTACGCGCACTACGACGGCCAGCCGGTGGACACCACCCAATGGACGTCGCCGCCGTGGACGCCGACCCCGCGCACCGTGAATGGCGAGGAACGCGTGTTCGCACGCTCGGCGAGCGACGACAAGTCGCCGATCGTCGCCATGCTCGTCGCGATCGATGCGCTGCGAGCGGCGGGACGCACGCCGTCGGTGAACCTCAAGGTCTTCCTCGATGGCGAAGAGGAGATGGGCTCGGGGCATCTCGACCAGATCCTCGCCGCGAATCGCGAGCTGCTGCGCGCCGACCTCTGGGTGATCGCCGACGGACCGGTCCACCAGACGCGCCGCCCGCAGATCCTCTTCGGCGCGCGCGGTGTCATGGGCGCGGGGCTCACCACCTACGGGCCGTCGCGCGCGCTCCACAGCGGTCATTACGGGAACTGGGCCCCGAACCCCATCGTCAGGCTCGCCAGTCTCATCGCGAGCATGCGCGACGACGACGGCCGCATCCGCATCGCGGGCTGGTACGACGACGTCGCATCGATCGGTGCCGCCGAACGACGCGCCATCGCCGCGGCGCCGAGGATCGACTCGTCGCTCCGCGCGGGACTCTCGCTCGCTCGCACCGAGGCGTCGAACGCGGTACTCGTCGAGCGGGTGATGCTCCCCGCGCTCAACCTGCGCGGCATCCGTGGCGGCAACGTCGGCGAGCTCGCGGCGAACGCGATCCCGGTCTCGGCGCAGGCCTCGATCGACTTCCGCCTCGTCCCGGGACAGCGCACCGACCGCCTGCAGCGGCTCTTCGAGGCACACGTCCGCGCGCGCGGTTACCACGTCGTGCACACCGAGCCGTCGCCCGAGGAGCGAGGGAGATATGCGAAGATCCTGCGCATCGACTGGGAGTCGGGCTATCCCGCCGCGTTCACGCCGATGTCGAGTGCGCCGGCCGTCGCCGTGGGACGGGCGGCGGATCTCGCCGTCGGCGCGCCGGTGGTGCGCATGCCGCTCATGGGCGGGAGCGTCCCGCTCTCCGGAATCCAGACCGTGCTCGGCACGCCTTTCGTGATCCTGCCGATGGTGAACCACGACAACAACCAGCACGCCGCGAACGAGAACCTGCGGCTCCAGAACCTCTGGGACGGGATCGAGCTGTATGGCGGATTCTTCGCCGCGATCGGAAACGAGTGGCCGCGATGAGGCGATCCCATGAGATCGGCTCAGGGCGATGCGGAGCATCCTTCATCCCCTACTCGCCGTCGCGCCGTTCGGTGTGGCGTCTATCCGCGTGGCGTCGGTCGAGCCCCTTCTGGCGCGTGCGCATCCAGCGCGCCGAGAGATAGATGGCGACGCCGATGAG